>CALQKL020000049.1 GCA_943331145.2 Chitinophaga pinensis | reverse complement strand
TATATTCATACTCCTTTACATAATCGGCCATTTCTGCAATAAATGCTTCCGTTGCATTAATGTTTCCATTGGTAAATACATATTCGCCCGAATAACTATTGATATTTGGATGTGCCAAATTGGTACTTCTTATACTCGATGCACTCAGTTCGTTTCCAACCAAATAGGCAATTATCGGCGGATTTTTATTGGTATAAACAGAATATATCCTGTCTATTACCGATTTAATATATGTTTTGGTATTTACTTTAAAGGTTGGATCCTGAAAATCTACCTGATCACCATTTATCCAGATTGTTTGTAATATAGATAAGCCGCCTATCGCCTTAATCGACTCGTAACATTTTTTTGGAGCACCCCATAAACGGACTGTATTGGCGCCCATAGCTTTAATATTAATCATGTCCTGATTAATGCTATTTGAAAAATTCAACGGAAGATTGGTATTTTGCTCGGTTTCCCATGGCAAGGTTCCAGGATAACCCGGTACATACACCACACCCTTTATCTCAAATGGAATGTCGTTTTTTAAAATAAAATGATTGTTTACCGTGTAATTATCCGCTGTTGGAGCTATGGGTATTACAACATTAGAAGTCGATTTTTCTTTGGTGCATGAACACAACATCAATAATGCAATAACATATACATTAATGAAATATCGAAAAAACATAATTAATTTTTGATAAAATTAATCGATTAACATTTCAAATTGTATTTTTATAAAATTATAAATTTTAGTTAATTGAATGTAACCACTCGTTTTATTAAAATTAAATGAGCAATTTGAACGGATTATGGAATTGATTTTACCAATATTATTGATTTGTATCTCTCTGATGATTTATTTCTACAACTTTAAAAAGAAAAATAATTCATCAAACAATAATATAAATACATCCAATCGATATGAACCGAAAAATATCAATGTAACTAACGATGACTTGAAGAAAGAAATCAGTCATAGAATTACAGACTATCTAAATAAAAATAAAATCTTATATACTACTGCTAATGCAGGCTCTACCTATAGAATTATTTTTGAAAATGGAGAAAACGACGATCATCAAATTTTAATCGAAATCCCAGACCAAAAAAGCTTCATCAAATTTTCTTGTCTCATTTTTCAAAATGTACCCGATGATGCATTAAGCAAATCCGCAGAAATCATTACGCGTATCAATAACCGCTATATTCTTGGAAATCTGTTGTTGATGTATGAAGAGCGTTTGATTATTTTTGAAGCCAATATGATACTAACCGATATTCATCAAATTACAGAAGAATTTATTGAACTGTATTTAAATGAATCCATTAAAGCTGGTTATTGGTGCAAGCCACTGATAAATAAAGTAATCATTGATAATGAAGAGCCGATTATTGCATTGCTTGAATTTATTGAGTAAGTATTATTTTTTCTCTTGGTCGATTAAAAATTCTGCGTAGGTAATCCATTTCTTTTTCTCCCAGCTCAATACTTCGGTAGCCGATTTATCTAAAAATAATTTATAATCAAACTTATTATTTCCCGGCGCAATATATCCAGGATAATACCATTCGATGTTATTGTTTTTACAATACTCAAACTTTTTCAAAACCAATATTTTTCCGATTGAAAAAGATTTATAATCTGGATGGTAAATATTTTTAATTCCGGCAATTGTGTTTTTTCCTTGATCAAAAATGCCAAGTCCAATCAATTTATTTTCTGACCTTACTTCTATTTTATACGTGTCAAAAACCTGACAAGTGGTATCTACCAGTAATTCTTTAATGGTATAATTGGTTATAAAATCTATTTGGCTAAAATACACATCATGCAAGAGTTCCATTTCCTCAGTAAGCGAAAATGGTTCTATAGAAAACGATAAGGAATCTGCTTTTTTTAATAATTGCTGTGATGATTTACTTAACTGAATTCGATTTACATCATATCTAACCCAATATACACGTACCCAATCTAAACCATTAGGCGTAATATTTGTTGTAAAAATTTCTGATCCAATTCTGTACCAACCTTTTTCTAAGTATTGATCAAGCATTTCGTTTTTAATGCTTTCGTGGCTATGAAAAAGCATGTTTTCAGTCATAGAAGTACGTTTATTGATTCACTAAAATAAAATTTACAAATCAATAATGATGTTAAAGAAGATAGAAATTGAATGTCGCGTACAATTATCAATTTTGTGTGTACATTTTTAAATAAATACAATACTTTAGTGTCATGCGAATTATTGCAACCATATTTTTAATGTTCGTTTTTGGGTGTCATTCTGCGGATAATAAGAAACAATCAAATGGAGGCTCTGTATATGTTAAGCCAAGTATAGATAAAAACGGAAAATTTAGAAAGGGACACGTTAGAAAATCCGTTTCCACCAGCAAAGACGCAATAAAAAACCAAAATCGCAGTCGGTATTACTACCAAACTCGAGGGAAATACCGCAGAAAAAAATAGCCAACCCGCTTTATTAAGTAACAATACTTACTTATATCATGTGTAAAAACTCAATTTTTAAACTGATTGTTATCATTGTTTGTATTCAATCGTTTACCAATGTACTTTTACTTCAGATAAGCGCGCAACATATCTGATACCAATGAAAAACCATAGCATCCAAAACCAATGAAAAACTAAAACCTAAATCCAATCCAAATGAAAAAGCCAAACATCCGAATCCAAAAAAAACCAAACCCGTATTAAAGTCCAAATCCAAAAAAAATCCAATCCAAATGAAAAAACCAAGTGGTCCTAACCTGTAGAAAACTAAAACCGAATTAATATCTTAATGAAAACATTTTATCCAATCCAAATGAAAAAACCATGAATTGATGAAGTGTTAGAGGCTTCAGTATCCTAATGAATACAACAACTTATACTTAAACCGAAGCCAAAATAAATTTAAAGCCGCCGTTGCAGAGATGTGATAGGCGGTTTTTTTGTGGCAAGGGGGAAGAGAGGTTTTAGAGGTTTTAGAGGTTTTAGAGGTTACAGAGGTTCAATGAGTTCAAAAGGTTGGGTGCATTTACATAGATAATCGATTGTTGATTTGTTTTAATTTGTTAATCCCGCGGTTGAAAACCGATGATTAAAATACACAATGCATTTTAAGTTTGAGTGATGTTAACAGACACCGGTTAAAAACCGGCGCCAATACAGGAAAATCAGCATTAGAAATTTGCATCCAACTTTAAACCATTAAACCTTAAACCAGCTAAGTGTTTTAAACCTTTCACTCCGCCCCCAAAACATTTGTTAATATGCTTTTTTATCTTATTTTTGCCTTCCTTAAATATAAATAAATTTTTTATGCAAATTATTCAGAGTATTCGTGATAAAGGAGCTGCAATCGTAATTGCCGTAATCGCTTTAAGTTTGATTGGTTTTATTTTGATGGACGCAAAGCAAGGCAGTAATCAGCTTTTTGGTGCTCAATCTAATAATGTTGGAGAAATTAATGGTCAGTCTATTTCATTGGCTGAATTTAATAAAAAAGTAAAAGCTGCTGAGGATAATCAAGCACAACAAACCGGTCAAAGACCTTCTGGCGCTCAAACATATCAAATCAGAGAGCAAGTTTGGAATCAAATGGTAGCAGAAAATATCTTTTTTTCTGAAGCGAAAAAATTAGGCATTGAGTTTACACCTAAAGAATTGTCTTCAATTTTATTAAGCAACGATCCTTCAAATCCTTTGTTGCAAGAGCCTTCTCTTAAAGATTCTATGACAGGTAAATTGGATTTTAATAAAGCAAAAGACGCTTTAAATAATATTAAAAAACTTAAAGGCGAACAAAAAGATGCTATAAATAGCCAAATGATTGAACCTTTAAAATTGAATACTACTGCTGCTAAATACACAGCGCTTTTAAATTCTAGTGCCTATTATCCAACTTGGATGCAGAAGAAAGACGCAACAGAAGCTAAATCTTTTGCCATCATTTCTTACGTTACCGTTCCTTATGGCGAAATTTCTGATTCTTTAGTAAAAGTTACCGATCAAGATATCAATGATTATGTTAGCAAGCACAAAGAGCAATTCAAACAAGAAAAAGGCAGAAATGTTTCTTATGTTGACTTCAGTCTTTTGCCTTCACTAGATGATAGTACAGTTGCTTATAACGCCGTTAATGAATTAAAATCAGCATTTCAAGCAGATACCAATAACGCTTCGTTTTTTGCTAGAAATGCTTCTTCAATAGACTTTAAAGATGATTTTGTTACCAAAGAAAAAATGACAAATCAAGTTTTTGCAGATACCCTTGCAAACTTAGCTGCTGGTGCTGTGTTTGGACCATTCGTTCAAAGAGAAAATTATGTTTTGGCTAAAAAAATCAGCAGCAAACAATTACCAGATAGCGTAAAAGCAAGACATATTTTAATTGCAACTGTAAATCAACAAACAGGTGCAGAAATTATGGCAGATTCTGCTGCAAAGAAATTAGCGGATAGTGTTTACAATGCCATTCAATCTGGTGCTGATTTTGCTATGATGGCTTTAAAATATTCTTCAGATGGTAGTAAAAATAATGGTGGCGATTTAGGAACATTTGCATATGGTACAATGGTTTCAGAGTTTAACGAGTATTGCTTCACAAAACCTGCAGGTTCAAAAGGGGTTGTAAAAACTCAATTTGGTTACCATGTAATTGATGTTGTTAGTCAAAAAGATTTTAAAACAGCATACAAAATTGCTTATTTCGGTAAAGAAATTATGGCAAGCGATGTTACAGTAAACAAAGCAAGTTTAGAAGCTACAAAAGCTTCTGCCGTAAAATCTAAAGCAGAATTAGAAAAATACATTTCAAAAGCAGGATTAAGTTTAACCACTGTTCCAGATTTAATTAAAGAAAACGATTTTAAAGTAGGAAAATTAGCAGATGCAAGATCTTTGGTTCGTTGGATTTTTGAAGCTAAGAAAGGAGATATCAGCGAACCGTTTAGCATTGGTGATCAATTTGTAGTTGCAGTGTTGGATAAAGTAAAAGAAGAAGGTGTTCAAGATGCAGAAACAGCAAGAATAGGTTGCGAAGCCATTATCCGCAATCAGAAGAAAGCAGACATGATTAAAAAGAAAATCGGTAACAACCCAACTTTAGAAAGCGCATCTGCTGCTTATGGCAAAACCATTCAAGTTGCTGGAAACGATTCAACTGTTTTATTAAATGCTCAATTTATCAGCGGTGTTGGAATGGAACCAAAAGTAATTGGTGCTTCTTTTAACAAAGCTTATCAATCAAAAGTATCACCGCTTATTGATGGAACAACTGGTGTATTTATCATTAAAGTAAATACCGTTCAAAACAAGCCAGATGAATCAGCTGAGGTTTTAGCTCAACAATACAATACAAAAATTAGCACGATTAAAAGCCAAACAAATGGCTGGTACGAAGCTTTGAAAAAAAGAGCAACGATTGTTGACGAAAGAAGCAAACATTTTTAATAAACTCGTTTTTCGAAATAACAAAAAAGCCGGTCTGATGAAGATCGGCTTTTTTTTGAAGTGTTTGTAGTTTGTTGTTTATGGTTTGTTGTTTAATGGTTTAACGTTTGGAAATATGTTCCCTTTGAGTGTATTACTCCGAAGTTGAAGTTTTTTGTTTGGCGTTTGGTGTTTGGTGTTGGAAGCATTTTCTATTTGGTGATATTACATCGTTTGGTGAATAATTTTTTATAGCCCACGGTTTAAACCGTGAGTGGAAGAGCATAAATACAAAATTTCGATCAACCTTAAACCATTAAACCAGCAAAGCAATTTAAACCCTTAAAGCATTGCGTCAAAATACATAGCATCTTATCCCGCATTAAATAATTACTTTTGCTTTATGTCTGAAGTGTTTACCAATAAAGTTGCTGAAAGCGGCATATTAACCATTGATTTGGAAAGTTTTTTTCCAAAAGAAGAAATCGTTGTTTTTGATATTAAAGATTATTTATTCATGGGTTTGATATTAAAAGAAAAAGATTTTAGGGCAGCGTTGAAAGAATTATCGCTTGAAAAATATGAACAAAAAATTGTAGCTGTTACCTGTAGTGCTGATGCCATTATTCCCATGTGGGCTTATATGCTAATTGCTTCACTGTTGCAACCAGTATGCATACGCGTTATGTTAGGAACCGCTGATGAAGTTCAAAATAAATTGCTTTTACAAAACATTCAACAAATAGATTTAACCGCGTATATAGATAACCGTGTGGTGGTAAAGGGTTGTGGCGAGAAGCCCATTCCTGAAGAAGCTTATTTAGAAATGACCAATAAATTGCGACCCATTGCAAAGTCAATTATGTTTGGCGAACCTTGTAGCACTGTACCCGTGTATAAAAAGCCAAAAGTATAAATTACTAAAACCATTTTTTTCGTCTAAAATACCGAATCATCCAAATCGGAATAATCAACATTATTCCAACTGAAATAAAGAATCCCCATTTGTTGTGCAGCATCGGAATTGCCTCGAAGTTCATGCCAAATATACCACCAATTACGGTTGCTGGGGCCAGTAAACAAGTTACAATGGCCATTACCTTCATCGATTCATTTAATTTCAAGTTTACATTACTCATATATAAATCGTGCATGTTAATCAACATATCTCGATAGTTTTCGGCTAAATCATTGGCTTGAATAATATGATCATAAACGTCTTTAAAATACTTTTCTGTTTTTTCTTCTATTAACTCGTTTTCACTTTTTAAAATTCCATTTATCAATTCTCTAACAGGACCAATACTTCTTTTCAAAATAATCATTTCTTTTCGAAGCGAGTTTATTTTTACCAGCGTTCTGTTTGTGGCTTGTTTTACGATGTCTTCTTCAAGCTGTTCAATTTTTTCACCCAACTTTTCCATCACTAAAAAATAATGATCTACAATTGAATCTATCAGCATATAAAAAAGAAAATCGGCATGTAGTTGTCTAAGTTTACTGTTGTTGATTTTTATTTTTTCCCGCAAACCATTAAACACATCTCTGGTTGCGTCTTCTTGAATACTGATGATAAAGTTTTTTCCAAGTACAATGCTAATTTGTTCTGATTCTACTGTTTCGGTTTGTTCATTAAAAAACAACATATTTAAAACGCAAAAAAGAATGCCATTGATATCATCCATTTTAGGGCGTTGTCCAATGCTTAAAATGTCTTCTACTATTAATGGATGAACATTAAAATGTGTACAAATTCGTTCTACTTCAACCCTATTTATACCGTCTATATTTATCCAAGAAGTTAATGAAGTATCTAAATGTTTATACGTGTCTTCTATTTTATTTAATTCGGCATAACTGATATTTTCCAAATTGTATTCGAATAAAGATATTTTTCCTAAAACATTTTCAGTGCGTTCAGGTATAACCGTTGGGTTAACTTGAAGTACTTTTTTTGTTTTTAAAAGCTCTAATGGATTGATTAAATATTCAAGGAAATTATTGTTTGCCATAAATTGAAGTTATTAATTAATATCGAAAATTTATGATGATTGGTTAAGTAAAAATGAAAAAGTAAAAAGTATAAAATGGGGAATTGGGTTTTTTAACATTTTCATTGGATTGGTCTTTACAAAGATTTATAGTTGAGAAAAAGTAAATTATAATTGTTACTTCATTTTATTGTTAATCCATTGAAATGTAGTATTAACAATGGTTTTAAAAATTTAAATCTGTTTTAAAAAATAATTTTTTAAACTATATAATGGCAATCTTTAGCACTGTTATTTATTAATTATTTCGAAACGCTATTAACATTTTATTGTGGTTTAATTATTTACTTAGCCATTACTTTTATAAAAACACGCGCCTAGTACAAAACATTTACTTCATTAATTTATTGCCAAAGTTATAAACGATTTGAATCAAGAAAATCGTTGTGTTTTTTATTAACCATTATTATTCACCTTAAAACAAATACTATGATGCGACTATCTGCAATGTTGTTTTTTGTTTGTACACTAAACGCAGTAAATCCAAAAGAAAACGAACGCCTTCCAGAAATCGGAAAAACTTTTCCGCTTTTGTGGAAAAAAGAGATCGGGAAAGTTAGCTTTAGATCAAACGTAATTTTTAATGGAAATGATTTAATTATTGGTTCCAATGGAAGTTATTATATGGACTATGGTTATTATGACCGCAAATCTGGGGTATATGTTATAAACAGAAAAAATGGCAAGATTGAAAAATGTTTTAGTGGAGACTGTATGGGTGATATGGATGTAAACGGACTTTTGTTGTACAATCAAAAGCTGTATTTTGGAAATGATAATGAAGAGTTTTTTTGCACAACGCCTGAAGGAAAAACGATTTGGAAAAAACCAACTTCGGGTGATATTGAACACGAACCGGTTTTGATTGAGGGAAAAAATAAAAACTATATTGTTTATGCTTCAGAATCTGGTGAGGTTAGGGCTGTTGAACCCGAAACCGGTAAAACCGTTTGGGTGTATTATACGCCTGATTTTAACGGTTGGAAACCCGAAGACAATCGTACCATTTTTAAAGTAAAATCATTCTTCCGAAATACAGCTTCTTTTTTTACAAAGCCTGAATTAAGAGACTTAAACAATGATGGTGTTTTAGATTTGTTGTATTTAACTTATGATAACAAGCTCTATGCAATAAATGGAAATAATGGTCAACTATTTTGGTGTTTTACCAATAATGAAAATCTTGGATTTCAAAACACGGTTACGGGTTCTGGTGCAGCGTCTACACCCATTTTATTTTACTCAACCTACAAAGGACCGAACAAATATTGTTCTTATCAAATTACATTAAATGCAAAAGGCAAATGCATAAAAAAGGATTCAACGTTTCAAACAGAAACAGGCTTAAGCTTAAATAATTTTTGTACAAAAAACAATGAGTTGATTTTGGCAAATAACGAATCGTTATTAGTGTATGAAGAAAATATATTAAAAGCAACCATCGATCGGAAGTTTGAAGGTGTGAATAAATTTTCGAATGTCTTTTCAAATAGCCAACCAATTTCAAGAAATTTTGGAGATGCATTATTATCAAACACTACATTTCCATATAAAGGAAGTAAAAATTGCATCATGGTTTTAAACCAGCACGACTATGTAAATTTTGAATATGGTTTTATTGAAATTATCTCTCTTGACACAAAACAAGTAATAGAGCGATTTGAACTTCCCGCATCAAGCGAAATGGCGCCAATAGTGAAAGATGTTAACCAAGATGGATTTTTGGATTTACTTATAAATTGTTCAGATGGATTTTTATACTGCTATAATTTAAAAATCAAAAATAACTTTTAGCGCGTTATACAATTTTGAAATAAAGCAAACCGCATTCTTAATTTACTTTTAAAATACTATTTTATGGCTTATCAACTTAATAATAAAACTAAAATTATAGGGTTAACATTTTCAGGATTAATCATCATTACATGTGCCTATTTTTTTCTGTATAAAAATAAAAATTACAGTCAACAAATTAATCCACCCATTAAAAATGTAAATGTTCCATTTTCAGAAATTGTATTTAATGCAGATAGTGCGTTAACCATCGAAAAAGAAAATGGCACATTAATTAGCATTCCAGCAAATGCATTTAAAAACCTTCAAGGTAAAGACGTTACTGGGAATGTATCTTTTAAATATAGAACCTTTGATAATGCGATTGATATTTTCAAATCCGGAATTCCGATGAGTACAAACCAAGAAAGAAATGCTTTTTTACAATCGGCAGGAATGATAGAATTGAATGCATATCAAGATGGAAATCCATTAACGTTAAAGTCCGAAAAATATATTGATGTTGAATTGGCTTCGTTTAAAAAAACAGATGGTTACGAACTTTATTATTTAAACGACAGCGCCAATTGGAATGTATCCAACAATTTCAACAACATTGAGAATGACAGAAAAAAATTAAAGCTAAAAAATCTAATAATGCCGCATTCACCAAATCCAGAAGATAGTATTCAAGATTTGGTTTTTGAAATGGTTGCCAATTTAGAAGATGCGCCTTATTTGAAATCATTTGAAAATTTACAATGGAAAATTGATCGGAAAAACATATCAGATGAAGTATTAGAAGCGATGAGGGTTAATTGGGATGATGTTGCTATAAAAGAAATTAATAAACGCAAAATGAAATACGAAATGGTATTCACAAAAACAATGCAAAGTTTTTCAAGCAATGCGGTAACCAAAACATTTAAAGTAAAAGCTTCTCCAGTTTTTAACAAAGAAGAAAAACGTGCGTTTAAAAATGACTTTGTAGAAAGAATGAAAGATTATGAAATCAAGTTTGCGAAATATACTACAGAAAAATTAAGGCTTGAACAAGAAGCGGATATGGTAAACAAGTTTAGGATAAATAAAATGGGCATTTGGAATGTAGATAAAATTATAAATGAACCCAATTTGCTTATTACAAATATCTCTTTTGATTTTGAAAAAGAAATCGATCCAACTAACAATCACATTATGACCTATGTTATTTATGAAGACAATAATTCTGTGATTTCGTATCTACCAAAAGATTTAAATAAGGTTGGTATTGTACGCGATAAAAAAATTACCATATTGGCCGTATTGCCCAACAATAAAATAGCAATTGTTCATGACGATGTTATAAAAGCGCAATTAAAAATATCTGCGGATCATTTATTTTTAAACACGATAAAAGCCAATGCGGAGGAATATTTAAATCGTTTGAAAAAGAATGATGTGGTTGTGAATTGATTTAGTGTAAGGGTGGTGAAACACGAAGAAGCCAAGGCGTTATTGTGCGAAGGTTTTGAAACACGGAGGCACGAAGGTTTTGAAACACAAAGACACGAAGGCGCGAAGGCACAAAATTTTTTTGATTAGAGCGAGAAACAGAATGTGAATGAAGAAAAAAGTCAAAAGTCACTCTCGTTCTCTTTTTCGCTCTGACTTTTTGAACCTCTTGAACTTTTTAAAAAGAAGCACTTTTAGGATATCTCGGAAAAGGTATCACGTCTCTGATATTTCCCATTCCAGTTACAAACAATACAATTCTTTCAAAGCCAAGCCCAAAGCCAGCGTGCGGACAAGCGCCGAATCTTCTTGTATCTAAATACCAATCCAATTCTTCAGTTGGAATATGCATTTCGTTCATTCTTTGAGTAAGTTTATCCAAGCGTTCTTCTCTTTGCGAGCCTCCAACAATTTCGCCAATGCCTGGCGCTAGAATTTCCATCGCTGCTACCGTTTTTCCATCATCATTCTGACGCATGTAAAACGCTTTTATATCTTTTGGATAGTTGGTAAGGATTACCGGTTTTTTAAAATGTTTTTCTACCAAATATCTTTCGTGCTCACTTTGTAAATCAATTCCCCATTCGTTAATTAAATATTGGAATTTCTTTTTCTTGTTGTGATTTGATTCACGTAAAATATCAATCGCTTCTGTGTATGTAATTCTTTCAAAATCATTATTTACCACAAACTCCAACTTTTCAATCAACCCCATTTCACTTCTTTCGTTTTGTGGTTTTGATTTTTCTTCTTCTTCTAATCTTTGTGCTAAAAATTCCAAATCTTCGCGATTGTTGTCCATCGCATATTTGATAATGTATTTGATAAATTCTTCGGCAAGATTCATATTGTCTTCCAAATC
>CALQKL020000048.1 GCA_943331145.2 Chitinophaga pinensis | reverse complement strand
AGCCCCTTCCATAAATCCATTCCATTGGGGCTGTTTTGCTATAATCAATAATTTTTTTTGTAATCTCTTCAAAAGAATGCGTCCCCGTTAAATCGCATTTCCACTGATCTGTTGCATATCCAGTAAAATGACAATGCGCATCTATAAAACCAGGAAAAATAAATTTGTTATTCGCATCTATAGTGCTGTCTGATTCGTATGTATTTAAGATGTTTTCATTTGTTCCTTTTGCTACAATTTTCCCGTCTTTTATGGCCATTGCTTCAACAACACTGAAACCACTATCAACCGTGTAAATTTTGGCATGATGCACAATCAATGAAACCGTAGTTTTTTGATTGCAAGAAAATAAAAAGAAAATAGTTGCAATGGTTATTAATTTTTGAATAGAAAGCATACGTTTAATTTTTTCAAAAATACTATATTTTAAGGGTTGCTTTTTTTTAACTTTGATTGAATTTATAATTTATGTACAGCAAAGAACAAATAAAGGAGATACAAGATAAAAGCGAGTTGTTTTTAAAATACACGCCAGAAAATATTGATACCAATAAAATTGAATCATTACGAAATATTCTACGATTTCATGAGCATAGATATTATGTAGAAAACGACCCATTGATTAGTGATTTCGAGTATGATACTTTATATAAACTCCTTGAAAAATTTGAAAAATCAAATCCAGAAAAAATCACCAAAGATTCACCCACGCAACGTGTAGGCACAGGATTGATAAAAGACTTTCCCAAAACAAACCATTTGGTTCCGATGTTGTCGCTTGAAAATTCTTATGATGATGCCGATTTGATGGATTGGGATAGAAAAGCAAAAGAGCTTTCTGGACTGCAAGAGATTGAATATTCTATTGAACCAAAGTTTGATGGTGCCAGCATTTCATTGGTGTATGAAAACGATTTTTTGGTGCGTGGTGTTACACGTGGCGATGGCGAAATTGGTGATAACATTACCCAGAACATTCATCAGATAAAATCGATTCCGCTATCGGCTGAATTTAGCAAACACAATATCCAGCAAATTGAAATAAGAGGTGAAATTTTAATCAATAAAAACAATTTTAAAATATATAACGAACATCTGATGGAGGAAGGTCTTCCACCATTGGCAAACCCACGAAATGCAGCTGCTGGCTCATTAAGAATAAAAGATTCTACTATAGTTAGTAAAAGAAATCTAGAAGGTTTTTTATACCATGTGAGTTATATTTTAAAGACAGATGAAAATAAATCGGTTGGTGTTGATACCCATTCAAGTATGCTAGAACTATTGTGGAATCTGGGTTTTAGAAGTCCTAAAAAAGAAATGAAAGTAGTTCGTGGAATAGAGGCTGTTATACACGAGATTAATGAATTTGAAAAACAAAGAGATGATTTGCCTTATGAAATAGACGGTATGGTTATCAAGGTTAACAATCTCGATTTACAAGATAATTTGGGCATGACCTCTCATCATCCAAGATGGGCAATTGCATTCAAATTTAAAGCGCGTCAGGCAACGAGTAAATTAATGGCTGTTGAATATCAAGTTGGACGCACTGGAGCTGTTACACCTGTTGCAAAGATTAAACCTGTTCAAGTAGGTGGTGTTACCGTGAGTAGCATTTCAATTCATAACGAAGATTATATCAAAGAAAAAGATTTACGCATTGGCGATAGCATTTTGATAGAACGCAGCGGTGATGTGATTCCGCAAATTGTAAAATCATTACCTGATTTAAGAGATGGAAGCGAAGCGGAAATTGTATTTCCTAAAAATTGTCCTGCTTGTGATGATATATTGTATAAACCAGAAGGAGAGGCCGTTTGGCGATGTGTCAACATCAATTGTACCGCACAAGTTTTGGAGCGCATCATTCATTTTGTGAGTAAAGATGCGATGGATATCAAAAGTTTCGGTGAAGCAAACGTCCGCAAGTTTGTAGAGTTGGGTTTGCTCAAAAGCATTCCAGATATTTATGAAATGGATTTAACTAAATTGAATAACATTGAAGGGTTTGGACAAAAATCTATAACCAATTTACAAGAGGCAATTGAACAAAGTAAACAACAACCATTACATCGTTTGATCTATGCATTAGGTATAAGGTATGTAGGAGAAACAACTGCAAAAACTTTGGCTCAAAAAATAAAGAACATTTTTGAACTAGAAGCTATGAACCTCGAGCAACTTCAGCAGTTAGATGACGTTGGTGTAAAAGTGGCATTTAGCATCTTTGAATTTTTTAAAAATGCAGACAATATTCTAATGCTGAAAAAACTGCAAGATTTAGGTATAAAAGTGGAGGCAGAAATAAGAGAACAAGTAACTGGAAATTTATCTGATCAAACATTTTTATTTACAGGAACCTTATCAAAATTAAAAAGAAGTGAAGCCGAATCTCAGATTGAAAACCTTGGCGGTAAAATTTTAAGTGGCGTTAGCAGCAAATTAAATTATTTGATTTGTGGTGAAGATGCAGGCAGTAAATTGGAAAAAGCAAAGAAAATTCCAAGTATAAAAATACTGACGGAAGAAGATTTTTTGAATCTATTGAAGTAAATAATGATTTATTTGTTATATTTATAACTCATCAATTTATAGTAAAACACACCAATACTAACTTTAAAAACCAACTACAATGATTAAACAAAAATCTGGAGAAATTTGGAAGCAAATGCAATTTGCAGGTTACAAAAATCTAAAAAAGAAATATGCAGTTTCAAATTTAGGTAGAGCCGCCAGTTATGTTTTAGGACTTGAGAAAGATGGTAATTTGTTGAATGGTTCTTTAACATCAGGTTACAGAACATTAAACTTACATGTTGAAGATGGAAATGGTACAATTTATTTTCACAGAGAAATCGCGAAATTGTTTTGCAAGAAAAAATCACCTAAAACAAAGTTTGTAATTCATATTAATCATAAAAAAGAGGACAATTCTGCAAAAAATCTACAATGGGTTTCACAGGAAGAATTGAATGAGCATCAACAAAAAAGTCCTTCAAAAATTGCGTATAAAAAAGTTCAAGCAAGCAGAACCGTAGGTTTAAAATTGAGTGCCGTTCAGGTTTTAAAAATAAAAGATACCATTGCTAACCCAAAAAGAAAATTAACCTACAAACAATTGGCCGAAAAGTATGGTGTAAGTGAAATGACACTTTATCGCATTAAAAGCGGCGAAAATTGGGGAAATGTGAAGTAAAGCCCCCTCAATCCCCCAAGGGAAGCTGGAAATAACTAATAAGGAATTAAAAATAAAGAATAAAGAAGAGGAGTTTGTTTCAAACATTTTACAATTTCAATCTTTACGAAATATTTTATAGCCCACCGTTTTAACGGTGGGTCTATATATTCGAAATTCTTTGTCAAAAAATTCCTTTTGGTTTCCGTGTATCAATTCTTTTTTCGTCTTTATGTGAAACAAGAAAGAATCTCAAAATAGTTTAAACCTCATAAACTTCATAAACCCCCCAAACCTCATAAACCTCCCAAACCTCTTTCAAAAATGACGCTACCTCAAATCCTTCAATTCCTCCAAAAACTAGAAAAAAACAACAACAAAATTTGGATGGATGAACATCGAAATGAATACCTCGAAGCAAAAAGTTCATTTGAAAATTTTGTAGATGATATGCTTGTTGAAATGAAAAAGATTGATAAAAATCTAGATACATTAACTGCAAAAGATTGTACGTTTCGTATAAACAGAGACGTTAGGTTTAGTAAAAATAAAAATCCGTATAAAAACAATATGTCTGCTTATTTTAATCAAAACGGAAAAAAGGGTATTGGAGCGGGATATTATTTTCACCTCGAACCCAATAATTGCTTTATTGCATGTGGAATATGGATGCCAGCAAATGACGAATTGAAAAAAATAAGACAAGAAATCGACTACAGTATAGACGAGCTAAAGTCTTTGATGAAGAAAACAGAATTCAAAAAGCAATTTGAAAATGGCTTGTCAGAATCAGACAAATTAGTAAGACCACCGAAAGGATATGAGGAAGACAACGAAGCAATAGAATTTTTAAAACTTAAAAGTTTTATCGTACAAAAAAGTATAAATGAAGAAGCTTTGCTTTCAAAAGATTTAAAAAAGAATATCATAGCCATAATGAAAGCAGGAAAACCTTTAGCAGAATTTATAAATCGCGGCTTAATTTAACCCAGATTTTGCAGTTGAAATCTATTACAAGAAAAAAATGCTGCAAATACAAGCGTTTGCTTGACTTTTTGACCTTACCATATTTCATGTGTATTTTTTAGTTTATTTTTGGTCACATGGTATAGCTTTTATTATGTTTACCCTTTGACTTGAGCTATTTCTTTTGGCTATTTCAATATGCTCTCGACCAAAAAATCGGCTCAAACACTCGTCTTTATTGCCTTATTTCCTTTCATCACGATTCCAACTGCAAAATCCGGGTTTAAAAAATGGCCAGTGATAGAAATCACCGGCCTTGCTTACCTCTGAAACCACAAGAAACACTTCGTGCATAAGCACACAATATGTAAAGTAGATGACCGTCAATTCACGGCAATCTGAATAAATTATATTTTATTATTGGGGAAGCTTTGGATAAGATAAGCGGATTAGGTGCTTTTAAATTCGGCGGCTAAAGTAGAAACTAAAAATTCAAATTCATAATTTTTTCAAATTTATTTTTCAAATTCCTTTTGGTAGAAAAATAGCTACAATTAAAAACGAATAAGCGTTAGTTTTGTAAAAAGCGTAGAATGTCTAAAATTATTTCTGTAAAGAACGAATCGAAGAAAGAAACGATTTCTAAAATTTCGGCAAAACTATTTAGGAAGAAAGGCTTTTCCGCAACATCAATGCGAGAATTGGCAGTTGATATTGGGGTAGAAGCATCGAGTTTGTATAATCACATCGGCTCCAAAAGTGAATTATTACAAATCATTTGCTTCAAAGTGGCCAATGATTTTATAAATCAAATCAATGAATTAGAGCAAATCGAAATTGGTGTTACAATCAAATTAGAGAAAATAATTCGTTTTCACATTCATAAAATGCTTGAAGATTATGATATGGTATATGTAGCCAATCATGAGTGGAAACATTTGCAAGAGCCCTTTTTAAAAAACTTTTTAAATCAACGGAAGCTCTATGAAAACAAATTGATTGAGCTTATTAAAATAGGTATCTCGGAGAAATCAATAAAAAAATTAAATCCACAAGTTTTAGCATTTACTATACTATCAGCAGTAAGGGGTTTGGAATTTTGGCAGCAACATAAAAAAAATATCGACATCGAGGAGTTGGAAAAAACAATGGTAACGCAATTATTAACCGGCATAATAAAATAAAATGGCACATCAATTTTACGCAATTCGCATTAAAGAAATTATTAGAGAAACCCCAGATTGCATTTCGATTGAATTTGATTTACCCGAAGATTTACAAGAAAAATTTCAATTTAAAGCTGGTCAAAACATTACCATAAAACAAGAAATAAATGGTGAGGAAATTAGAAGATCCTATTCTATTTGTGCTGCACCATTTGAACAAAAATTAAAAATTGCCATTAAAAAAATAAATGGCGGTTTGTTTTCAACATTTGCAAATGATATTTTGAAAACTGGCGACATATTAAACGTAATGCCACCAACCGGAAATTTTACGACAAAGTCTAATGAACAGCATCCTCAATATTTAGGCATTGCAGCTGGTAGTGGAATTACCCCAATTATTTCAATTATAAAAGATACCTTATCTACACAACCTAGAAGCGCGTTTACCTTAATTTATGGCAATAAAAACAGAAGCTCAATTGCTTTTTTTGAAGAGCTGGAAAATTTAAAAAACAAATACATTGAAAGGTTTACACTTATAAATATTTTGAGCAGGGAAAAAATGGATGCCGAAATATTTTATGGTAGAATTGATGCAGACAAACTGAATGGCTTAAAAAAACTGATTGATTATAAATCATTTTCCTCGGCTTATTTATGCGGACCAGAAGCGATGATTTTTGCCGGATCAGATTTTTTACAAAATGTAGGCATGCAAAAAAATCAAATTCATTTTGAACTTTTCGGCGCACCTGTATCGCAAACAAACACAAATTCAAATACCAATATTGATACAGAAAATGTTGGTCCTAAAAGTGCTGTTTCCATTAAATTAGATGGAAGAACATTTGATTTCCAATTGGCGTATAATGGTCAAAATATTTTAGATGCAGCATTACAACAAGGAGCCGATTTGCCATTTGCATGTAAAGGCGGGGTATGCTGCACTTGCAGGGCAAAATTGATGAGTGGAAACGTACGCATGGATGTAAACTATGCATTAGAACAAGAAGAAGTTGAGCAAGGATTTATTTTAACTTGTCAAGCTCATCCTACCACAGAAAAGGTATTTATTGATTTTGATGTGAAGTAAAAACCATTCTAGTTTTGCTGATCATAATAAGCTTGTGCTTTTGCCAAATCTTCGGGCACATCAATTTTTACACCGGTATGTTCGGTTAAAACCATTTTAATCGAAACACCATTTTCAAGATATCTTAAACATTCTATTTTTTCAATAGACTCTAAAGGTGTCATTTCCCATTTTGTGAATTGAAGCAACATTTCTTTACGGAAAGCATACACACCAATATGTTCAAAATAAATGGCATTCAATGATTTATCTCTATGATAAGGGATTGGACTTCGGCTAAAAAATAAGGCTTTATTATTTTTATCTACCACCACTTTTACATAATTCACATCTATAATATTTGCTTCGTTTGTGAATTTTTTCATAACAGAAGCAACGTGAACATGATTATCGTTAAAAGCTTCAATCAGTTTTTTTAAAGATAAAGCGTCAATGAAAGGCTCATCACCTTGAACATTAATGACTACATCCGCTTCCATGTCCAAAATGGCTTCTGCAATTCTATCGCTTCCACTTTCATGAACTTGCTTACTCATTATTGCTTTACCGCCAAACATTGTTATTTCTTCGAAAATGATTTCACTGTCTGTCACAACTGCTACTTCATCAAATAATCCTGTAGCAACTGTGTTTTGATATGTGTGCACAATAACTGATTTGTCGCCAATTTGTTGCATCAATTTAAACGGGAATCGGGTTGCGGCATATCTAGCAGGAATAAGTGCAATTATTTTCATCTTTTTTTCTCGTGAAATTAAAGGTAAGTGCCAATTTAATACATTTCTTTTAAGTTTTGGTTAAGTGAATATTTTATTTTGGATATAGCCTTCAATTAATTTAAATTGCGTACTAATATTTAAAAAATTAAAACAAACACATGAAGCGTTTTTTATTACCAATTACTTTTTTGTTGGCTTGTGTATCAACAATTGCTCAGACAATAAAAATTGATAGTACATTAAACAGTCCAAATTATATTGTAGGCGCAGCGGGCGTAGCTCCAAACACCACCAAATATCATGTAAGCGAAGCAATATATACAGATAGTGAAATTGGTACAAATAATTTCACTTCTGCTGGTTCTGCAATTGAGGAGGTCGGTTTTTTTGTACAAACTGTAGGTTCTCCCACAAATATTTCCAACTTTAAATTATACATGAGGAATATTTCTGATACACAAATTCTTGCTTCAGGAACATATTTAGCAAAACGATATCTCTACACATTGGTTTATAATGGTGCGTTAGATGCAAATCCTGTAAATGGAATGATCAAAGTGACTTTGCAAACTCCATTTGTAAGAACTGCGGGAAAAAATCTACAAATTTTAGTTGAAAGAACTGATGGCGTAGCATATCCTGGATATGCTTTCAGATGTACTCAAGGAAACAGTTCAAACACAGCGTTACTTACTGCAAGAAGATACAATAGCAGTGGTACATTGAGTTCCAACCCGTCACTAACAGCATCTGGATTTAGACCATCTATTCAATTTAAGCACACATACAATCTAGATGCAAGAGTTGTAAGTGTTGTAAACCCATCTGTATCATGTTTCAATAGCAATCAAACCATTAAAGTTTCTTTGTCTAACGAAGGACTAAGTACAATACCAGCAGGAGCAGTAGTCGTTAATTTAAAAGTGTCTGGATCAAATACATTCGTTGGAAATGTTTCTAATTCTAATTCAATTCTGGTTGGAGAATCCGAAGTGATTAATTTTACAGGAGTTGATTTAAATAATCCAGGTCAATATTTTGATACTGCTTCTGTAGTTTATTCTAGTGATCAAAATGCTTTAAATAATGTAGCTTCAGGTGTAAGTTCAACTGAAACAGTTTTGACAAGCTTTCCTATTTCTGAAGATTTTGAGTCTGTGATTCCAACAAGTTTTCCAAATACAGAATTGATAGCAGGAAGTTTAAATTTATGGGCAAAGCAAACAGGAGACTATACCAGCTATGGTACATTAAGTCCTAGATCAACAGGAAGCAGTTATTATTTATTTGATTGCTATAGTGGTACGGCTTCTTACGGATTTACAAGTAGATTGTTTAGCAAGTGCATCACATTGCCAACTCCAGCATCTTTAAATAGTGTTGTTTCTACCCTTAGTTTTTACATGAGTCATGACAATGAAGCAGCAGCTAGTAACGATAGCATGTTTGTGTGTGTGTCAACAGATAGAGGTGCTACATGGACAAGGATTGCTGGTTATCAAAGATATGATGTCACATTTGCAACCCCAGGTTGGAAAAATGAATTGGTTGACCTATCTGCATATAATGCACAAACCATTCAAATTGGATTTGAAGGAGTGAGTGATTTTGGTAATATATTTGGAATAGATGACATCAATATTTCTTATTTAGGAACAGTACCTGTAACTATGTTGAGCTTCGATGCCGTTCGTGCTGGCAAATCAAATAATTTAACTTGGACAACAACAAATGAAATTAATTTTAGCAAGTTTGTAATAGAACGTAGCACCAATGGCATAAATTATGTTTCAATAGGTAGCGTTAAAGCAATTGGAAATAGTGCTTCAAAACAGAATTATCGTTTTATGGATGCTAATCCAGCAAAAGGGAATAATTATTATCGAATAAAATCTGTTGATATAGATAATAGTTACAAACTAAGTATTGTTAGAAATGTAAAAAATCTTGGGTTTGTAGAAATGATGATTAATCCCAATCCGGTTACTTCAACAATGAATATTTCATTGGAGGCAGAAGCATCCGAAAAAGCGTCAATTATAATCACAGATTTAAGCGGTAGAAAAGTGTATTCTGAAACTAAAAATGTAATTGCAGGGAGCAACAATATTCCTGTTGATGTAAATAATCTAAACAAAGGAATTTATATAGTAACGCTTCGTTTGAGTGGAGAAACGTTAATTAAAAAGGTTACAAAACTATAGTCAATACATTTTAGAAAATTCAAGCCGCTGTATCTAAAAATATGGCGGTTTTTTTTATCCCCATCCGAAGAAAAGGCTCATGAGGTTCAATGCGTTCAATGGGTTCAAAAGGTTTTAAGAGTTTTTCGTTTTGACATTTTGAACAAATGGTAGGGGTTGAATATTTTCAACCCCTACCATTTACGGATGACTCCCCCGAAAGGGAAGGGTTGGGGAAGGGTGCTTCCACTTCCTTATTTTTTTCTTCCCAAATGCTTAAATTTAAAAATACTTCCAACCATTAAACTATTAAACCTTTTCTTGACACAACACGATTTTTTTGTTTAGAGCGAGAAACAGAATGTGAATGAAGAAAAAAGTCAATACTCGATTTTCGCTTTCGCTCTCATTTTCAATCTGACTTTTCAAACCAGCGAGGCCATTTAAACCTTACTCCCTCCCCAACGCCTCCTCAACTTCATTACCAAGTGGATCAATACTTGAGTTAAAAAAATCTACCAATATGCCCTGTTCATTGATGAGGTATTTACAAAAATTCCAAGTTGGAACCTGATCATTCCAACCATTTTTAGATTTATCGGTTAGCCATTTGTATATTTCTTGTTGTGTATCACTTTTTAAAACCTCTCCTTTTATTGCTATTGGAAATTGAACGCCGTAATTGATTTTACAAAAGCTGGATATTGAAGCATCAGAACCTTTTTCTTGATTTCCAAATTCATTGGATGGAAACCCAATTATAATTAAATGATCTTTGTGTTTTTGATATAATTTTTCCAACTGATCATACTGTCCTGTAAATCCACAATCAGAAGCGGTATTAACGATCATTGTTTTTTTTCCTTTAAATGAATCTAACGGAAGCGATGTGCCATCATTCAACATGATTTTTAAATTAAAAAAATCAGATGTTGGCTTTTCATTTTTAATATTGTTGAGGTGATTTTTTTTGCTCATTTTCATCACCAAAGGATAAGCAGCTTTTAAAAAACGTTGTTTGATATTCATATGTTTGTTTGTTTTTTTGGGAATGGCAATGTAAATGATTGCTCCAGATACAATGATTAAAAGGCCAATTAGAATTGACTTCATAAATGAAAAATTGATTTATAATATACCTTACTTTTGAATAAAGTTAGTAAACAAATGAAGAGCGATGAATATTATATGAAGTTGGCTTTGCAAGAAGCAGAAAAAGCATTCAACATTGAAGAAGTACCGATAGGAGCTATTGTTGTAATGCAAGATAAAATTATAGCAAAAGGACATAACCAAGTGGAGCTATTAAATGATTGTACAGCTCATGCAGAAATTCTTGCACTAACAACAGCTTTCCAACATTTAGGCAGCAAATATTTGCCCGATGCAACACTTTATGTAACGGTTGAGCCTTGTTTAATGTGTAGTGGTGCATTGTATTGGAGTAAAATTGGCAGGATTGTTTTTGGTGCTTACGATGAAAAAAACAGTTATCGAAAATCTACTGGAGCCAATAATCCTTTTCATCCCAAAACAGACATTGTCGGAGGTGTTTTAGAAGACGATTGTAGTATATTGATGAAAACATTTTTTCAAAATTTAAGGGGATGAGAAAATTTAATTTTGAAAAAAATATTTCAATCATAGTCTAATCAGCTTTTTTCTATTAATATTATTACATATAAAATGAAAATCAGAACAATTTGATCCGCGAAATTCTTAACTTTGGCTCTCAAATTTTATAACTTAAAAATCTAAAAATATGTCATTTACATTAGCACCTTTACCTTACGCATACGAAGCATTAGAACCACATATTGATGTTCAAACCATGCAAATTCATCATGGCAAACACCATCAAGCTTACGTAGATAATTTAAATAAAGCATTAGCAGGAACAGAGCACGAATCAAAATCTATTGAAGAAATTGTAGCTCATGCTGGAACTATAAGTGCTGCGGTTAGAAATAATGGTGGCGGACATTGGAACCATACTTTCTTTTGGGCTAGTATGGCGCCAAATGCGGGCGGTGCACCTTCTGGTAAATTAGCAGAAGCTATTGATGCAGCTTTTGGATCATTTGATGCGTTTAAAGAAAAATTCAATGCAGCGGGTATGACTCGTTTTGGAAGTGGTTGGGCTTGGTTGATTGTAAAAGACGGAAAATTAGAAATTTGTTCTACGCCAAATCAAGATAATCCTTTGATGGATGTGGCAGATGTAAAAGGCACGCCAATTTTAGGTGCTGATGTATGGGAACATGCTTATTATTTAAAATACCAAAACAAACGTGCTGATTATTTAAGCGCATTTTGGAATGTAGTAAACTGGGCGGTTGTAGAGGAGAGGATGATGGCGGGGATGTAAAGGTTGTTTGTAGTTTGTTGTTTGTTGTTTGGCGTTTGTTGTTTGGTGTTGTGAAATTTAAGGATGAAAGATACTATTTGATGTGGGATGTTGGATGCTAGAATAGATACATGATAGTTGAATGTTCCAACCACAAACCACAAAAAATAAACATATT
>CALQKL020000047.1 GCA_943331145.2 Chitinophaga pinensis | reverse complement strand
CGCCGTTTTTGCAATTGATTTTTCTTCATTTCCAGGCGCCTTGCCAAAATCAAAACCATAGGTTATGGTATGACATTTCGAAGGGTTTAAATTGAATTGTTTAATAGCAAATTGTTGATCTTCATCCGTGATGAAAAAATTAATGTCTGCTTGACGATGTGTCCATTTTTCATAATGCCACAACATTTTCCACCACCATTTACCCATACTTTTAAATCGTAAACTTTCAATGTTATGTGAATGAATGATCAGTTTAACACCTGTAATTTTTTTTAATAAAAAACCCAACCAACCCAAATAAGGATGCTCCAACACAAGATGCGTTGCTTGTTGCTTACGGATGATTTTCAAAAATGAAAAAACGCCAAAAGGGTTGAAATAACGATGTTTGGCATTGGGCATTACAGGCATAAACGTACCCGAGAAATCTGCTGGGTTTGTATTGCTTTTAACCGAAACCAAGGTAACATCCACACACTTAGAAAAAGCTGCATAAAAACAGGCAATGCCTTTTTGTCCGCCCATTTTTGCCGGAAAAATGTTGTAAGGCGCAATGGCTATAATATGTGTAAGATTTGTGTTGATATTATTCAATTAATAAAACTATACAACTTCCTTATTCTTTTTAAATGCTAAACCAATTGCAGCCAACAAAATGATAAGCACCAACCATGACGCAATTGCATTGATTTTGCTGCCTAAGAAATAAACTGCGGGCTCAAATTTAAATTCAATTTTGTGCTTACCTGATGGAACGTTTAACCCACGCAATACATAATTCGTTTTGAAATAAGGCGTTTTCTTTCCGTCTACATAAGCAAACCAATCTTTGTAAAAAACCTCACTAAAAACCGCAATATTACTTGTACTAGAATTAGATTCATAAGTAATGGCATCATTATCGAAACTGGTTTGCTTAATAGAAGCTAAGCTATCTGGTGCACTGAAATTTCCAACTGTATTTTTAAAACTTTCATCCACAATCGCAGTATCTTTTGGATTAAAATTATCCAATGCACGCATTTCATTCGCTGGTCCTTTTACATATTGAACACCTTCTACAAACCAAACATTTCCTAAAGCCCCTGGGTTTTGTTGCGCAATTTTTCCATTTTCTTGTTGTTGAATAAAATATTTTGCATTAAGCATATTTACAACAGACATATTGATATTACCTTTAAATTGGTAAGCAATTAAATCATCATAAATACCCAATTTCGCCGGATGGTATCCTCCAATTGATTTGTGATAATAAGAAGTTTTGGCTTCTTCCATACTCGACGTATTAAACACTCTGTAATTCGGATCTTTATCTGCAAGGATTTGTTGGTCTGCAGGTGTTAATGGAAATGAATTGGCTTCTGCATCTGCTTTTGCTTCGAAGCTTTTATCATTAAGGTAATTCATGCCAAATTGTAATAAATCAGCAGTAGACAAAATGGTTATCCCTACAATCATAATCATGGCGTTGATTTTCTTTTTTATAAACATAGCTATTAAAGCCATTGCCAATGCCACTAAAATAAGCGAACGAATGATGTCGTCATATAAGAATGAAGCACGTTCCTTATGCAAAGCTGATACAAACGAACGAGCCGCTATTGTAGGATCGCCAGCACTTGCATCTCTGCCGATATTACTAACCATTGCTTCGTAAATTTGATTGTCGATACTTGGCTTGAATTTCTGATCCAATTCCTGCATTTGAACTTGCATGTTTGGACTATTGGATTTAAGAATATTATTGAAAGCAAAAGTTCTTTCTGTATTTTCTTTGCTAAAATCACTTGTTGAATAAAAGAAACCAATCAATCCAAAAACTACAGCTGTTGCAATGGCAGCAAGTTTGAATTTTTTCCAATCTGTTTCCTCTTGCTTATTGATAAGTTTATTGAGTACAAGCGAAGCCATGATTGGAAACAATAACTGTGGTATAACCAATATCATGGTTGGAACCCTGAATTTATTATAAAGTGGGAAATAATCGAACATGAAATAATTAAACGATTTAAAGTTATCTCCCCATGAAAGCATAATCGCTAAAATTGAAGCGGTCAAAATCCACCATTTGTGTTTGCCATCTAAATAAAACATGCCAAATAAAAATAAAAAACAAATGATAGCACCTAAATAAACAGGTCCATTTGTAAACGGCTGATCGCCCCAATAAATAGCACCATTCATTTGTGAAGCTACTTGATCCGCAGGAAGTTGTGGCAGATTTTCCGTCATGTAATTTACAAGCGGTCCATTATCTTTTATTTTCGGAAAAATATACACATCTCCATCTCTTTCTGCTTGGTGTGAGCCAAAACCCATTACACCAGGGAACATTAAACTCCAAGTTTCTGAGATACCGTAACTCCACATAAATGCATAATCCTTGCTTAAGCCTGTCGTTTTCTCCCCAGAAATTTTATCTTTTGAATTTGATTTTTGATCCATCACCAATTGACCGCCACGTTTCGAATCTTTGGCATAATCATATGTGGTCATCAAAATCAATGCATTTGATGCGACACCAATTAATCCGGCTATTAATATTAAACCGATGCTTCTAAACGCATGTTTGGTTTCGCGATTTTTTAAAAAGTGTATAAGATAAGAAATACCCATGATGCCCAAAACCAGGAATAAATAATAACTGATTTGCTGATGCCCTTGTGCTATTTCGAGTGCTGTAAATAAGGCAGCAAGCGCAAAACCCCAAAGATATTTTTTATTGAAAATTAAAACAACAGCACCAATAACCGCAGGTGCATAAGCTAAAGCGAGCATCTTGGTATTATGTCCTGCTGTTACAATAATTGGGTTATAGCTACTAAATGCAAAAGCCAAAGAACCTATAATTGCAGCAAATGGAGTTATGCCCAAACAAATGCACATAAAATAGAAAGATATACAAGCAAGGAAAAAAAAGTTAAAAGGTTGAGGCAATCCAAACTGCGTAATTTTATCAAAAATAGAAACTGGCGACCAAGGGCCTTTCATAGCAATTTGATAACTGGGCATTCCGCTAAACATACTTACCGTCCACAGTGGAAAGTGGCCATTTTTTTCAGCATATTCAATAGATTGATGACTCATTCCTTGCCAACTGGTAACGTCACCTTGTTTCAATACAACCCCCGATTCAATAGCAGGCTTGCAAAAAATTAAAGTCGTTAATAAGAAAATTGCAAAAGCAATAATATGCGGTAAAATAGATTTAAATGATATCCTATTCATGATTGAAAAATTAAGTAGGCAAATTAAAGATAAAAAATCTATATTGCATTAAATAAGTTAGAAACTGCATTCGTAGGTTTTAACGAAAACATAGAAACTCCAACAACCAAACTCAACCTTTTAATTTTTACTGAAAATTATCCTCATTTTTATTGAGGTTAATTCGTATGGTAATTTCTTATCAAGATAAAACTTGTGTATGAAATAGCTATCAATTTGAAATAATTTCAATAGGACATTATTTTCAAATTAGAGGGGGATAAAGGTGTTTTTGGGAGTTAAAAATGTAAAAAAAAGGAATTGAAATTTGAACAACTATGCCATTTTTTTTGATTAAAAATTAAGTCTATAAAATTAAATTTAAGTTCAATGCAGTTCGATTGTGTGATTTTAAAAACCAAATTTCTTAATGATTAACACGAAAAATCAATAAATAAACGCATTAATCAATTGTAAAAAAATATATGATAAAAAATTTGTTCTTTGCAAGAATTTATGAATAGGATGTTATTGTTTTTGAAATACGGCTTTTTGATTAATGAATTTTAATGAAACTAAATCGTTTAAATGTTTAATACCATAATAATTGAAGACGACTTAAAGCAAGTCGCTGAAATAAAAAAAATTGTAAATCAACATTGCCCTCAAATTGAATTGATTGGAGAAGCTTATGATATACAGGCGGGTTATTCTTTAATAAAGGAGTTAAAACCAGATTTGATTTTGCTTGATATTGTTATGCCTAGCGGTACAGGATTTGATTTGTTGGATAAATTAATGCCTTTTGATTTTGAAGTAATCTTTATCACCAAACATGAATCGCATAGTTTTAAAGCAATAAAATATTCTGCATTAGATTATATTTTAAAGCCTGTAAACATTCAAGAGCTTAAAAAAGCTTCAGAAAAAGCCATTAAAAAAATAACGGCAAAATACATGAAGCAGCAGTTGGATTTATTAATGACTAATATTAAAAATGTTCAAACCTCACTCAGTCAAAAAATTGCGGTTCCAACAACAGGCGGATTTGTATTTATTTTGCTACATGATATCGTTAGATGCGAAGCAAATGGCTCTTACACCATAATATATGTAGGCAAAAAAGAAAAAATTATGGCATCAAAAAATATCAAAGAATATGAAGCCATTTTACCTAAAACTCATTTTTTTAGAATACATAATTCTCATTTGGTAAACATCAATCGAATCTTACGATACAATAAAGGTAGGGGAGGTTCTGTTACGATGGAAGACGGTACTGAAATAGAAGTTGCAACCAGAAGACGTAGCGATTTTTTAAATCTATTTCAATAAAATCAAAAAAGTCCAAAATTTTCTTTTGTTTAAGAAATGATTTCCTTTACTTTTGCACAACTAAAATGGTGGTTGTAGCTCAGCTGGTTAGAGCACCAGATTGTGATTCTGGGGGTCGTGGGTTCGAGCCCCATCATCCACCCCAACAAAATTGAATCTCCTGAAAAGGAGATTTTTTTTTTGCTTTTTTATATATTCCCCTTTAACAAAACATTATTCCATTTGTTTCGTTTTCACTTTAACATTGATTGATTTTTCCGTTATTTTTACAACATGCAAAAAATTGCAATCTTTATTATGCAGAATAAAAAATATATACCACTTGTTATCTTAATGACTTTTATAGCTGTCTTTTTTACGTTTCAATCTCAAGGAAAAAATGAGGAAGATCCCAAACAGCGCTATGAAAAAATTTTAAGAAATTTAAATGTACTTATTAAAGAGGCGCATTTTAAACCAAGACCAATAGATGATGCGTTTAGCAAAACCATTCTGAAAAGTTTTGTTGAAGAACTCGATGATGAAAAAAATGTGTTTTTAGCTTCGGATATTGAAGCATTTAAAAAATACGAAAACAAAATCGATGATGAGATTAACGGAGCTAGCCTAGTTTCCTTCTACGAAATTTATAAAGTATATCAAAAAAGAATCAAAGAAGTAGAATTGATATATCCTACATTACTTAATGCGCCTTTTAATTTTAATGTAGCAGACAGCATTCAATTAGATGCAGAAAAAAATGATTTTCCAAAAACTGAAAATGATCGCTATGATATCTGGAGAAAGCGTATGAAGTATGCGGTGCTGTCTAAATTGGTTGATGCTCAAGAAGATCAAGAAAAAAACAAAGCCAATAAAGAGATAAAAGACCTTAAGATAAAAGCGGATTCCACAATGGAGCGTGAGGCAAGGGAGCAAGTGAAAAAGCAAATGACCAGATATTATACTACAAAAAGCACGAACGAAACACAAGATGAATTGTTTAGCATTTTTGTAAATTCAATCACAATTGCGATTGATCCACATACCAATTATTATCCGCCTATTGCATCAAGAGAATTTAACGAGTCAATGAGTGGTCGTTTTTATGGAATAGGGGCACAATTAAAAGAAGAAGATGGTCACATTAAAATCGGCACATTGGTTTCTGGTGGACCAGCTTGGAAGGGTGGTGAATTAAAAGAAAATGATGAAATTATTAAAGTAGCGCAAGGTGCTGAGGTTCCTGTAGATGTAACTGGATATTCGGTTTCAGATGCTGTTAAACTCATCCGAGGTTCAAGTAAAGGATCTGAAGTGCGTTTAACTGTAAAAAGAATTGATGGTAGCATCCATGTTATTAAAATCATTCGAGATGAAGTAAAATTAGATAATACGTTTGCGAAATCTGCAATTATTAATGGTAAAAATAAAATCGGATACATCTATCTTCCTGAATTCTATGCCGATTTTGAACGTCCCAATGGCGCAAGATGTGCCGTAGACATCGCTAAAGAAATAGATAAATTAAAAGCGGAAAACGTGTCTGGCATCATACTCGATTTGCGTGGTAATGGTGGTGGTTCACTTTACGATGTGGTTCAAATGGCTGGATTATTTATCAAAAACGGTCCTGTTTGTCAAGTTAAAGGTCGTGATGAATCCCCTAATATTTTAAAAGATAAAGATGATAAAATACAGTACAGTGGTCCATTGGCTGTAATGGTTGATGGCACAAGTGCTTCAGCTTCTGAAATATTTGCAGCTGCAATTCAAGATTATAAAAGAGGCATCATCATTGGAGCAAATTCAACTTACGGTAAAGGTACCGTTCAACGGATGATTTCTTTAAATCCTGAAGGAGAACTTTCCATTCTCTCTGATAAAAATGCAGAAGATCTGGGAAATGTAAAAATCACCTTACAAAAGTTCTATAGAATAAACGGAGGCGCTACTCAGCTTCGTGGTGTAGTTCCAGATGTGATTTTACCTGATCGTTACGACTTTTTAAAATATCGTGAAAAAGATGTACCAAGCGCATTGGGTTGGGACGAAATTCCAAAAGCAGTTTATAATGAAGAAAATAATGATTTTACTACAATCATAACAGAAGAGAAAAATGAACTTGCAAAAAATGATCGGTTTTCAAAACTGAAAAAAAGTCTTGAGCAATTAAATTTAAGGTCTAAAAAAGCATATTCTTTAAACATCAATCAATATAAAATAGAACAAAAAGAATTTAAATCTTTAATTAAAGAAATAGATGAACTCTCTAAACTTTCACAGTCATTAGCGTTTAAAAATCTTGCTTCAGATACCGCTACTATAAATAGTGCGCAAGATAAAATTGATAACAATAAACAATGGATGAAATTTAGGGTGAACGATATTTATATCAATGAATCGGTTAATGTTATTGAGAAATTGATTTCTCAAAATAATTTGGTGAAATTAGAAGGTAACAAACCTTAACTTACATTGAAACATTTTAATCATTCAAAACTTATCCTTTGAATAGAATCGCCCTTTTCCCTGGAACATTTGATCCCATTACGCTTGGTCATACCGATATTATTAATCGGGCTTTACCCATGTTTGATAAACTATACATTGGCATTGGTAGAAATACCAATAAACAACCTATGTTTGATGAAACGGTACGTTTAAACTGGATCAACAGTATTTTTGCAAATAATCCTAAAGTGGAAGGGTTGGTCTATGAAGGTTTAACGGTTGATTGCTGTAAAAAAATTAATGCAAATTATATTTTAAGGGGTATTCGTTATGTAAGCGATTTCGAATACGAGAAAGCAATTGCAGACATGAATAGGAGCTTGGATCAACACATTGAAACGGTTTTTCTAACTTGCTTGCCTCAATATACTTCTGTGGCATCAACATTAATCAGAGATGTATTAAAATATAACGGAGATGTTTCAACGTTCCTACCAGAAGTAGTGTATAAATCTATCATGGATAAAAAGCGAGGCTAAGCTTCATTAGATTTCAAGAATACTTCCACCACATCTTTAATCGCTTGAAACGTATCGGTTAAAGGAGTATTCAAATCATTAAAATCAAACCATTGAATTGCGGTAATGTCTTCCTCAATCTGCGGAATTAAATTGCCATCAAAGCTCGTTTTGAAATGATACCAATGGCTAATTTTCAAAATTATTTTTCCTTTTTCTTCATAAAAGTGAAAAGTATCGGTTAGTTTTTTAATGCGTTGGAGGTTATTTACTCCCGTTTCTTCTTCAATTTCACGTTCTGCACAAAGCTCAGGTGATTCATTAAGCTCTATTTTTCCTTTTGGTAAATCCCAATTTCCCCTTCTGAAAATAAACAATAATCCATTTGCTGAATGCTCCACAATTCCTCCCGCTGCTTCAATTACGGTAAAGCGATTGATAAAATCGGTTTTAACCTTTTCAAAATCGGTTGCTTGTATGAAAATGAATTCAGTTTCTGTTTCGAAAATAATATGTGCTAATTCAGAGAAAGCTGTTTCAAAATAATTATTGCAAACGTATATTTTATTGGGGATTTCAATTTGCATCAATTCGCTGTCTGTGATAATAATCGTTTTGTCATTAAAGTAAAAAGCGGTTTGCATTTTAACGTATTTTAAGTTGATAAAATTGGAGTTTGAAGGTTGAAATTATCTCGATTTACGCTCAGAAAAATGAGACATCCATAATTTTTTTATATATTGTAAAGATAGGTTTCTATAAGTAATTATATTTGCGCTATGACAAACGAAAAATCAGTAGCTGCCAGATTACTGCAAGTTGAAGCCGTAAAATTAAATCCCGAAAATCCATATACATGGGCAAGTGGTTGGAAAAGTCCAATTTACTGCGACAATAGAAAGGTATTGTCGTTTCCTTACGATCGTGATTTTATAAAAAGCGAATTGTGCAGTGTCATATTTGAGCAGTTTCCTGATGTAGATGCAATTGCTGGTGTGGCAACAGCTGGTATTGCTTGGGGCGCTATGGCTGCCGATCAATTAAAGCTTCCATTTTTATACGTTCGTCCAAAGCCCAAAGAGCACGGCTTAGGGAATCAAATCGAAGGGAATTTAACCCCAGGACAAAAAATATTGGTGGTTGAAGATTTGATTTCTACTGGAAAAAGCAGTTTACAAGTATGTGATATTCTAAAACAATCAGGGGTAGAAATTGCTGGTATGGTATCAATCTTTAATTACGGATTCAATCAAGCTACTACAGCATTTGATGAAGCTGGAATAAAGCTGGTTTCTTTAACGAATTATGCAGCACTGGTTGAGTTGGCTATAGAGAATCAAACAATATCGCCCACATTACTTACAACATTAAACAATTGGCGCGAAAATCCGGCTGAATGGAAAGGCGTATAAAGGCCGTATTTAATTTTTAATCCCAAAAATCTTGAATTATCGCCATTAAAAAGGCGATAATTTTTGTTTGGTTTTGTATTCAAAAGGCACAACTTTAAAAATATTGGCTTTCCCTGCCTTTATTTTCCCTTTGGCGCGAATCTCCACTTCTTTGTTGAATAGTCCTATCAAACTGTTTTTGATGAGATTCTTCATGTCTAGATCTACTTTAATTGGTAATGTAAACTTATCTCTTTTGGGGATCCTTACCTGCACGTTTTGGTCTACATGCCCAAGTAAATTATCATTGATAAATAAATCCATTTCTGCATGGTTCAACTCCAAACCAAAATTGTTTGGATTGTAATAAACCAAGCTTACTGAAAGGGTGGTTTTATTAAAACCTAGGGTTTCTAATTTCACATCTTTATATTCTTTGAATTCCAAATCTTTAAATCTGGTACAAGAGAATAATGATAAGCTTATCATTATAGTTATAAAAAAAGTATTTATTTTAAGTTTCATTTGTTTTTATTTCTTTTAAAATTTGATTATTTAGGATTGACAAATTTTATTTCTGGATGAGTAACGAATCTACCGTCTTGGAAATTTCAATCTTAAATTTATTGTAAAGATAAGCATCCAGGTCCAAAGAATTGGGTTCGCTTCTTCCCATTTAAGCGGAAAAAGAGTGGGGTGAAATCGCGTATCCTAAAAACTTTTTTAGTCCTTAAAATCAAACCTTCACGTTAAAAAATTTAGATAAGATTATTAGCATTTTGATTGAAATAACTACAATTCTAACACATCATTTTTTCAAAATAATTACTAAATTAAAAATCAATTAAAATTTTTTATAAATAATTGATAAATAATAAATTAAAATACATTAACTAATATTTTATAATAAAAAATAATTGCATTTTTTATCGTTTTTTCTATTTAATCATTAGGAACTTCATTTTTTATAAAAAATAATTATAAATATTTGATTATTAATTAATTAACATAAATTAACTAAAATAAAATGTTGTATAACAAAACAATTGCAATAATACTTGTATGTGAAAACGTGATTTTTCTTTGAAATGGAACTAAAATAAATTAAAAAAAAATATATCTATCAAATTGCTTTGATTTAAATTTTGAAGTTTCTATGTTTGTCTCAGAAACGATTTAAGAAATTATTTGTTTCTTTTGATTCCATATTTTTCCTCCTCCTACCGTTCAACCAGATTTCAATTTTAAACTATTTCGATATTTAATAAATATAATTAAATATCAATTTGTCAAAAATGATTTCTATGTTCAAGATTTATGTTTAAGAAAAGAAACGAATGGGTTTAATTATAATATGAAATGCGAACTTGAAAAAAATTGAATACACATGTCGGTTATACAAACAATCAGCATGTAGGGAAATAAAAATGTAATGGTTTTTAAGTTTACTTAAAAACTAAAACATGGCAACCGATGGCTCCAATAATTCATCGGTTGCGCCTTACCTGATGTGATTTTATGATAGTAGCAAACAAACAAATTCCCCATTGTCTGTTTGAATGAAGTAGTTAAACGCTTTCTTTGGGGGTTTATGAATCGAGAGATTCAAACATCAAGCTGCATGTCTATGCGGCTTTTTTATTTTTTTACGATAGCTACATTGTCATAATGATCCTTCATTTTTTCAATTAACTTAAATGTAGCTGGACAATAATCGATGTTTTGTTTGTGAACATGCGCATAATCCACCCATTTTTTCTTGGTTAAATGAGGAAATCCAGAACAATCCTCTGGCCTTATTTCGTAAATACTGCACTTATTATCGGTTAAATTTAAAAACTGGCATGGCTGAGTGGTGTTTACCATGTCTTTATTTCGGTCCTTTTTCAACCATTTTTTCTCAAATTCCAACGGCGTTTGGTTAAAATGCGCTGAGATGCGCTTGATATCTTTTGTGGTAAACGTTGGCGTCATTTTTTTGCAACAGTTCGCACAGGTTAAACAGTCAACCTCATTCCAAACTTCTTCAGCAATTTTGGGCGTAAGTTGATCTATCCCTTTTGGAGATGCTTTTTCTGTTTTGGTAATAAATCTTCTGAAATCTTTTCTATAAAGCGTTAACCTTCTTTTGAAAGATCTGAAATTTACGGGAAGCATCAGGTTTTTGTTTAAATTTTGAATAAATTACAAAACGAAAATAATGTTTAATTAAATGGTAACCTCATTCCCCAATAAACAATTCTTCAAATGATGTGGGATTCCTTCAAAAAAGGCTTTAAAGCTTGGTTACAACTCGAAAAATCATTGTCTGACAATTCTGTTGATGCGTATTTACAAGATATCGATAAACTTACTGCATTTCTGGAGCTTCATGATTTAAAAAAATCGCCCAACGACATAGATTTGAAATTGCTTGAAAATTTTGTAAAATGGATTCATGAACTGGGCATGACGGCTACATCTCAAGCACGAATCATTTCGGGATTGCGTAGTTTTTATAAATATTGTTTACTCGAACAGCTTTCTGAAAAAGATCCAACGGTATTGCTTGAATCGCCCAAGATAAGACGCAAATTGCCCGATACGCTTTCTATTGATGAGATTAATGCCATTATTGATGCCATTGATTTAAGTGCAGCAGAAGGTACTCGAAATAAAGCCATTTTTGAAACCATGTACAGTTGTGGACTTCGTGTTAGTGAATTGATTAACCTAAAAATCAGCAGTCTTTATCTGGATGTTGGATTTATAAAAGTAATTGGGAAAGGCGATAAGCAGCGTTTGGTGCCCATAGGTTCGGAAGCCATTAAGCATATTGGAATCTATAAAAACAATGTGCGCAATCACATTATGATTAAAAAAGACAAAGAAGATTTTTTGTTTTTAAATAGGAGAGGAAGCCAACTGAGTAGGGTAATGATATTTTTAATTTTGAAAGAGCTTGTAAAAAAAGCGGGTATTGAAAAAAACGTTTCCCCGCATACCTTCAGACATTCATTTGCCACACATTTGGTAGAAGGTGGAGCTGATTTGCGTGCCGTACAAGAAATGCTCGGTCATGAAAGCATTACCACTACCGAAATATACACGCAT
>CALQKL020000046.1 GCA_943331145.2 Chitinophaga pinensis | reverse complement strand
AGAAGGTCGGGATGCTGAAGACAAAATTGCAGGCAAGGCTTTATTAGAGAAATTAGAACCGATGGAATTGGTGCACAAATACACCGAACTGTTTCATTGGGGTATGCGTTTGTTCAATAACTTAAGTCCAAGCATTGAGCCCACCGCCACTGGTCATGTCATCGAGCAGATTTCGATGATTGAGGATATTATGGCCAAAGGTTATGCTTATGAAAAAAACTGCTCGGTATATTTTGATGTCAAAAAATATGCCGAAGAATATAGTTATGGTAAGCTTTCGGGCAGAAAAATAGATGAACTTTTAGAAACCACCCGCGACCTCGACGGTCAAGATGAAAAAATAAATAAGGTTGATTTTGCCCTTTGGAAAAATGCACCACCAGAACATTTAATGCGTTGGAAAAGTCCTTGGGGCGAAGGTTTCCCGGGATGGCATATCGAGTGCTCGGCAATGAGTTGCAAATATTTAGGCGAAGAATTTGATATCCACGGTGGTGGAATGGATTTGCAATTTCCGCATCACGAAAGCGAAATTGCCCAATCGACTATTGCCAATGGCAAAGCACCTGCACGCTATTGGATGCACAACAATATGATTACCATCAACGGTAGAAAGATGGGAAAAAGCTACAACAACGTTATTAAACTAACGGAAATGTTTAGTGGCAATCATCCACTTTTAACGCAAGCCTTTCATCCAATGACGGTTCGTTTTTTTATTTTACAAAGTCATTATAGAAGCACTTTAGATTTTAGCAGCGAGGCTTTATCGGCAAGCGAAAAAGCATTGAAGCGTTTATGGGATGCTTACGAGGTTTTGAAAAATTTACCTGTATCAAATGCCACAACACCTACTGACGCAGAACTTGATTCAAAAATAACCAACTGGTTAAATGAGTTTGAAATATTTATGGATGATGATTTTGGTAGCCCAAGGGTAATTGCCAATATGTTTGAAATAGCGCCCATTATCAATTCGCTAAAAGATGGATTGATTCCTTTTGATGCCATTAGCGCTTCTACATTACAAAAAATGAAAGATTCGTTTCAAGTTTTTTTAGAAGATGTATTTGGTTTAACCAACATCAATGATCAAAACAATGAGTTGCTAAACCCCATTATGCAATTGCTACTTGACATTAGAAAAGAAGCCAAAGCGAATAAAGATTTTGCTACTTCTGATAAAATTAGAAACCAACTTACGCAACTTGGCATTCTAATTAAAGATGATAAAGAAGGAAACACAACTTGGGGTGTTGCTTAATTTGCTGGATGCTGGATTTAAACATTATTACATTTTGGACCATATCAAACATTTGAACAAAGACAAAAAATTGAAATCAATCATTTCAGTTCAAGAGCCTATTGTTTTAAAAAAAGAGAAAAACATTTATTTGTGGATTTGTTTTTCAATCATCAGTCAGCAATTGAGTACAAAAGTTGCCAAGATAATTCAACAAAGATTTTTAGATTTATACGATAGCAAAAAACCAAATTTAGAAGAAATCATTTCAACGCCGTTCGACACCTTAAAAGGAATAGGTTTGTCTGAATCTAAAACAAATTATCTTTTAAATGTTTGCCATTTTTTCTTAGAACATAAACTTACGGACAGCAAGCTTAACAAGATGGATGACGAAACGTTAATCGATCTACTTATTCAGATTAAAGGCGTTGGCAGATGGACTGTAGAAATGATATTGATGTTTGCACTAGGAAGAGAAGATGTTTTTGCTGTGGACGATTTGGGCATTCAACAAAAAATGTGCGCCTTGTTTGAAATAGACAACTCCAATAAGAAAAACATGAAAATAAGCATGGCTGAAATTGCGTCATCATGGAGCCCATACAGAACCTATGCTTGCAGATATTTATGGGGTTGGAAATCGGCTTAAAATAAATCGATTTGATTTCCATTTTTGCGTGGAATTTTTCCAAGATGCTTGTACGCTTTTTCAGTTACTTCTCTACCTCTTGCCGTTCGCATGATAAATCCTTCTTGAATTAAAAATGGCTCATACACTTCTTCTAATGTTCCAGGTTCTTCGCCAACAGCTGTAGCAATTGTTGTAATGCCCACAGGGCCGCCTTTGAACTTCTCGATTATAGTACTTAAAATTCTATTGTCCATTTCATCTAATCCATACTGATCAACGTTTAAAGCACGCAAAGCATGTTCTGTAATATTCATGTCGATAACGCCATTTCCTAAGACTTGTGCAAAATCTCGAACCCTACGCAGCAATCCATTTGCAATACGAGGCGTCCCCCTACTTCTTCTAGCAATCTCTCCAGCAGCATCACTAGTAATTTTAGAATTTAATATAGAAGCACTTCTCAATAATATGTTTTTCAACGTTTCTGAATCGTAATATTCAAGTCTTGATTTAATGCCAAACCTTGAAAGCAAAGGAGCTGTTAGTAAACCGCTTCTTGTAGTAGCGCCAATTAAAGTAAATGGATTCAATGTAAGTTGCACGCTTCTTGCATTTGGACCGCTATCAATCATAATATCTATCCTAAAATCTTCCATTGCGGCATAGAGATATTCTTCTACAACCGTACTTAATCGATGAATTTCATCAATAAATAAAACATCATTAGGTTCTAAATTGGTGAGTAAGCCCGCTAAATCTCCTGGCTTTTCAATAACTGGACCAGAAGTTTCTTTAATGCTAACACCCATCTCATTGGCTACAATTCTCGAAAGCGTAGTTTTTCCTAATCCTGGAGGACCATGAAATAAAATATGATCCAAAGCTTCACCACGCATTTTGGATGCTTTTATAAAAATGCTAATGTTTTCTATAATCTGGCCTTGCCCGCTAAATTCTTTGATATAGCCGGGACGAATATTATTTTCAAACTCCTTATCGGGAGATTGTAAGATTTCCTTGCTCGTATTTTTTATTTCCTTGGCCATTTAAAGCGTTGATGTAGTGTAAAGCTAATAATTAAAAAGTGAAAATAATCGTTTACTATTTATTGTTCAACAGTTGGTATTGGCGCATCGTCTATCCATTTTTCTGCATATTCACTCTTATATGGCCACTTCCATCTCCGGTGGGTCCACAAATAATTATCAGGATTTTGGCGAATGGTTTCTTCTAATTTATTGCGATACAATCGGGTTAATTCACCTTCTTTTAAATTCGAAACGTCTTTCACCAAAACCTCGGTTTCAAATTTATATTTTCCGCGTTTTATTTTTATAAGTTTCATAAAAATAACAGCCGTGTTATTTTTGATTGCCCCTTTTTCTGGCCCCGTAACAAATGGCGCAGGCTTCCCAAAAAAGTTGAGCCAATACGCGTTATATCCGTGAGCGGGATTTTGATCGGCAGCCAATCCTATACAATATTGACTATTGAAAAGAGCATGCATTTTATTTTTAAACTCGTGTGTAGACACCAAAATTGTTCCTTTTTTAGAACGCAGATTATAAAATATTTTATTAATTGCAGGACTTCCGATTTTCATATAAATGCCAATAAAAGGAATCGGCATGTCTCTAGCTATAATCCAATTGGCAAGCTCCCAATTAAATTGATGGCCCGCATGAAACTGAATAGATTTGCCTGTTTCAGCCATTTTAATGGCTTGAGACAAATCAGATTCAACCATTTTATTAAACCCTTTATCTGAAATGCTAATCATTTTAATGGTTTCAATAAACGTGTCTGTAAAATTTTTGTAGAACTTTTTAGCAATTTGTTTTTTTTCTGCATTAGACTTTTCAGGAAAAGCAATTTGTAAATTATTCATCGCTACATCTCGCCTATATTTTACCACATGATAAATAATAAAAAAGGCAAAATCGCTGATGCGATAAAGTATAAAAAGCGGCAATAAAGAAATTAAATAAAAAATGCCATAAAGGATATAGTACATAAAAAATGAATTGTATTAAAGTACGGTATTTTGTAACAATGTGTTTTTATACGGGTAGTCTGTATTGAAATGCAAGCCCCTGCTTTCTTTTCGAAGTTCTGCACTTTTTACAATAAGGTAAGCTACTGTAATCATATTTCTGAGTTCACAAAGCTGTGGTGAAACTTCTGTTTTTTCATACAATCTTTCTGTTTCATCATGAAGTAAATCTAGTCTGCGATTGGCTCTTTGTAAACGTTCGTTATTTCGTACAATACCAACATAATCACTCATCAACAATTTAAGCTCTTTCAAACTTTGGGTAATTAAAATCATTTCTTTTGGCGCAGTTGTACCCTCCATGTTCCAATCCGGAATGTCGTTGCGGAAGGAAATGTTTTCTATTTCTTTAGATGCAACCAAATAACTTCGATGTGCAAAAACCATGGCTTCAAGCAATGAATTACTAGCCAATCGGTTTGCGCCGTGTAATCCAGTGCTTCCGCATTCTCCAGTAGCGAATAAATTTTTTATAGATGTTCTACCCCATTCATCTGTTTTTACACCACCACAACTGTAATGTGCAGCAGGTGCAACCGGAATTAAATCTTTAGCAACATCAATGCCTAATGATAAACATTTATTGGTGATGTTGGGGAAATGCGCTTTGAAATTTTGTTGATCCATTTCTCTACAATCAAGATATACAAACTCGGTACCATTGATTTTCATTTCCTGATCAATTGCCCTTGCCACAATATCTCTTGGTGCCAAATCTTTACGTGCATCATATTTCTGCATGAATGCCTCTCCATTTGAGTTCCTCAAAATAGCACCGTCGCCCCTAACCGCTTCCGTTATGAGAAACGAATGACCTTTTACCCCAGCTTCATATAATGCGGTTGGATGAAACTGAATGAACTCCATATTTTCAATTCTTCCTTTTGCACGATAAACCATAGCAACACCATCACCAGTAGCAATGGTAGGATTGGTGGTTGTTCTATATACTTGCCCATTTCCACCTGTGGCAAGCATGGTAATCTTAGAAATTATTTTTTCTATTTTTTTATTTTCTAGATTTAAAACATAAACACCATAGCATTCAATATCTGGTGTTGATTTGGTAACCAAATATCCAAGATGATGTTGAGTAATTAAATCCAAAACAAAACAATGGCTAATTAAATCAATATTCTTATGTTTTTTTATGGATTCAAGAAGTGCTCTTTCCATCTCCAATCCAGTAACATCTTTGTGATGAAGGATTCTATTTTCGCTGTGTCCGCCTTCTTTACCCAATTTAAAATCTCCACCTTCATGCTTGTCAAATTCTGCACCCCATGAAATCATTTCTTCAATTCGATCCACGCCTTCTTTAACCACCAATTCAACTACTTTTTCATTGCAAATTCCATCACCAGCAATTAAAGTGTCCTCAATATGTTTGTTAAAACTATCTGCATCCAAATTCATCACTGCTGCAATTCCGCCTTGTGCATACTTGGTATTGGTTTCGTCGGAGTTGGCTTTGGTAAGAATGGTGATTTTTTTATTTGGAAAATCTTGCGCGATTTTTAGTGCATAGGTCAACCCTGCAATCCCAGATCCAATCACTAAAAAATCAGTTTGTCTCATTTGTAAAAAATGTTATTATAATTGGGGCGTTTCTACCCAAGCATTATTTTCTTTCAATAATAAAATCAATTCTTCAACAGCTACATCACTATTTACATTTCGCTTTACAATTTCCTTTCCTTTGTACAAGGTAATTTTTCCAACGCCACTTCCTACATAACCAAAATCAGCATCAGCCATTTCGCCAGGACCGTTTACAATACAACCCATGATGGCAATTTTTACCCCTTTTAAATGATTGGTAACAGCCCTGATTTTTGCGGTTGTTTCTTGTAAATCAAAAAGCGTTCTGCCACAGCTAGGGCAACTGATATATTCTGTTTTTGAAATCCTAGTTCTTGCGGCTTGCAAAATGCCAAATGCAATAGAATTAAGCAACGACAATGGTGATTTTATTTCTGGATTTGAATAATGATAACCAAAACAAACGCCATCACCAAGTCCATCAATCAGTAACGCGCCCGTTTCTACAGCATAATGAATTAAGCTTTTATCCGTTGTTGAATGATTGCTATCGCAAATAATGATTACCGGATTTTTTATATCGTGCTGCATCAACTCCACAAACATGCTTCTGATGGATTGAACAGCATTTTCATTCATTGAACTCAAACAAATAATAGCCGTGTGATCTGATTTTAATTTTTCAAAAACGGCTTGAGTATTATTCGCGTTATAACCATCAGAATAACAATCAATCATCACAAAATTTAGCGTGGTTGATTTTGAACATGCATCATTCAAATATTCAGTGTCTGTAAAAAGTGGATTACATTTTTCTTTGTCGGATGCCTTTTGCCAATCAGAATAATTTAACAAAACTTTCAATGTTCCGGGCAATTTAAAAGCAGGTTCATTTTTGCAAAATATATAATCCGCTGCGGTATCAGCTATTGTCCATTTGTCTGTTGCTTCATCATAATGATATCCGATTTCTTTTAAATCAATTGGATGGATGTCGAGATATTTGTTGTAATCAGCTATCACAACCGGAACATTTTTTGAACCGATATTACCTACTTCAAAACTATTTCGTCTCGAATATTCAAACGGATTTAAAATTAGTTTTTCAGTACTTGGAACGTTTGATAAATTTGAAGCATTTCTGTTCTGATAGCGTTCAATCAAATCTTTACAAACAGGTATTTCAAATTCTGGATCTTCGGTTAAAGATACCCGTATGGTGTCACCAATTCCATCTTCTAATAATGTACCAATTCCTATAGCAGATTTTATTCTTCCATCTTCACCATCACCAGCTTCCGTTACACCAAGATGCAAAGGATAGCATTCGCCAAACTCTTGCAACATATGACTAATCAATAAACGATACGCTTGAACCATCACCTGCGGATTACTGCTCTTCATACTCAGCACTATATTGTGATAGTCTTCGCTTCTAGCAATTCTTAAAAATTCCATCGCACTTTCCACCATTCCAATTGCAGTATCTCCATAACGACTCATGATGCGATCGCTCAAACTACCGTGATTTGTACCGATGCGCATTGCAGTACCGTGTTCTTTACAAATCAATACAAGCGGGATAAAGCGATCTCTGATTCTTTCTATTTCTTCGAGATATTCTTCATCGGTGTAATCAATTTGTTCAAACTTTTTCTTGTCAACATAATTGCCTGGATTAACGCGAACCTTCTCTACAATTTTTGCGGCAATTTCGGCAGCGTTAGGTGTGAAATGAATATCTGCAACTAACGGTGTATCGTATCCTCTACTTCTTAACGCATCTTTTATAAGTTGTAAATTCTCTGCTTCTTTTTTTGAAGGAGCAGTAATTCTCACCAATTCAGCTCCGGCTTCTATACAACGAATGGTTTGTTCCACGGTTGCTTCTGTATCCATTGTATCCGTGGTCGTCATGGTTTGCACACGAATGGGATGATTACCACCAATGATTAAATTACCAATTTTCACTTCGCGTGTTGGCAATCTTTTGTACGTTGTTAATGATTCGCAATACAATTGCATAGTTTTATTTTTTTCCTTTAAAGAAACCGTAATGGCTTAAAATTGAATTTGTAATCTCTACGCTATTTTTATTCACTTCTTCTTTGTTCGATTTCAATAATGTCACAAAGAAATATACATGTCTGTTCTCTTCAATCCAGCCAATCATCCAACCAATATTTTCATTTTTTTCGTTTTTGCCATGTCCTGTTTTGTATGATAATTTATAATCAGTATTATCATTCACCACCATCAATTCTTTCATACTAGTTTGAACGGATTTTCTAAACGGCAATTGTTCAAAATATAAACGCTTCATGAAACCAAGTTGTTCATCTGGAGAAATTTTTATGGTGTTATTTATCCAAGATTGATCAACTTGTTCGTCCAACTTTTTATTTCCATAGGAAACGCTGTCCACCCAACTTTGTAAAGTATCGTGTCCGATATTTTTTGCAACCTGTGTAAAAAAAGGAAGCGAGTTGGTTTTAAACGCATCTGTAATGTTTAAATTTTTTGAAGCATTATTTGAATCCAAATTCGAAATATTAAGATTCATTTTTTCGTCTGTCAACACGCCTGTATGAAGTGCAATCATTCCGTTTAAAACATCAAATGTTTCAGCGGGTAAAAAACGCATGGTATCTAAGCCCATATTATACACCGTAATTTCTCCAGTTGCATTGTCTAGCATGGTAAAACAACCTTCAACTTTTTTATCATCAAAAAATGATTTTAAATCGTTGTCTATTTTAGCTTTATTTACAGAACATCCGTTAATGCTTAAAATCACAAAAGCAAATAAAGCAACGGGTAAATGGGGGATTGTTTTTTTCATGTAAGTTTGTTGTTTGATGTTTGGTGTTTGGTGTTTGGTTGAATAAATCTACAATCCTTCTTCTTTTTTCAAATGCTGCGCTGTCGCCTCTAATGCTTCGTAAAAATCGGCGCCGAATTTACGAACCAAGGGTTCTTTTAAAAATTCGTAAACAGGTACTTTTAATTTTTTTCCGAGCGAGCAAGCTGCTTTGCAATGATCTTCGCGAGGCTCATAATTAGCATATTCGGTTATTCCGTCTTTGCTTTTTTTTGCAATAATTGGAAAAAGGTGACAGCTGATTGGTTTTTTCCAGGAAACTTTTCCATCTAAATAAGCTTGCTCAATCCCGCATTTTACAATTCCTGCTTCATCAATAATTCCGTAAACACAAACTTTACTTTTAATTGTTGGGGTTACCCATCCAAATTCTTTGTCGTAAACATATCTTCCTTGAATTTCAATCTCTTTTTTACTTTCCTCATTCAAATAAGGATAAACCGCATCAAATACCGCATCAATTTCTTTAAGTTCTTTACGGTCAAGTGGCGCACCAGCATCACCATCAACACAACAAGCTCCTTTGCACTTTGTGAGATCGCAAACAAATTGTTCGCTTATTATTTTGTCGCTTAGCAACACATTGTCTATGGCTATCATGGTGCAAAAATACGTTGGATTGAGGAATAGAAACTAAAGTTTATTGGGCTATATTTTTTTTATCTGGAATTGCATTATGGTTGGCAGTTTTCCATTTAAATGTATTGATGAGATGTTCAATGTCTTTTCGTAAAAACTCTTGGACTGGCCTTATAGAATCAGCGTTAGGGCTGGCATCAAAATACAATGCGCCACGAATAAAATTAGTAGTGGTGTCTGTTAAGAAAAACTGATGCGCAGTGGCTGCATTTCCACCTACTGTAAAAAACACTCCATTGATATTATTTGGTGTAACCATTGCGCTATCGATAATGGAACTGGCAATTACATCATTTTTGTTTGTTAAATTAAATGCATCATTTACCAATAATTGAAACTGATTAACGCCCATTGAATCTTTATATGTCTCATCTGCTTGCTTTATTTTATACAAGGCATTACCTCCAATTTTTTTATAGCTTAAAAACAAACGGGCATTGTAATTGGGAAACTCTACATTTATCCAATATTTATTTTCTGGATTGACATCGAAATAAGTACTGTCTTGAGCAATTTTCCCATAAGTAGGGTACTCGAAATCGTAAGGGAAATCTGCTTTTTCAAATAGTTGATACGTATGATTGGGAAGTGAAATGTCGAAATACCCCTTCTTTTTTGAGGTATAATCTGAATTGCAAGCAATTGCAAAAATGGCTGTGCTCAAAAAATAAAAAAAGGTACTTTTGTGCATCATGTATTTTTTATTGAGCAGGTTGATTATTTAGAATAACAATTTTTACTTTATCGATTCTGTTTTTATTGATTTCCAATGCGTAAAAAGTGAAAGATTTAAATACCAGTGGTTCATCAATTTTTGGAAATGCTCCAGCAATTTCAAGAATCAATCCAGCTAAAGAATCACTTTCACCTCTTACATCATCAAAAGTATCTTGAGAAAGATTGAGCATTTTACACACATCATTAATCATTGTTTTGCCTTCAAGGATAAAAGTGAAATCATCTATCTTTTTATTGATGCTTTCTTCGTCGTCAAATTCATCTTTTATTTCGCCTATCACTTCTTCTAAAATATCTTCAAGTGTAATAATGCCGGATGTTCCACCAAATTCATCTACGACAATTGCAAAATGCGTTCTTTTACTTCTAAACTCTTGAAGCAAATCTTCAATCAATTTTTGTTCATGTACAAAAAATGGATTTCTAATCAAAGGGTGCCAGTCGAAATTGTTTTCTTCATTTAAAAAAGGCAATAAATCTTTGATGTGTAAAACCCCTATGATTTCATCCAAATTCCCTTTATAAACTGGCAGTCTTGAGTAATGTAAATCTTCCGATAATTTTACAATTTGCGAAAGTGTTAATTTAGATTCAATACCACTAACGTCTAGTCGTGTACGCATTACTTGTTTCACCGAAGTGTCTCCAAATTTTCTGATACCTTTTAGAATTTGCTTTTCCTCTATTGATGCTTCATTTTCGGGCAACAAATCTATTGCATTGTCTAAATTACTTTGATTGCGGCCTTTCTTTTTTTCAGGAGATATTCTAGTTTCAATGTTATCGCTATATAAAATAAATTTTTTGCTTATTCTAAAAAACAAACTATCTAAAATTTCAACAATTAAAGAAAAGCTTGTGGCAAACCAAAGCTTATGATGTGTAGCCCAAATTTTAGGAAGTATAACCGCAAATAAAAGCAATGAAAAGCTAACTAAACCCAGTTTTAAAAGAAATCCTATCATCCAAGACACTTGAAGTGTTAGAATCCAATCATCTAATAATAAGTTTGAAATAATGATGATGCCAATATTCACAAAACTATTGGCAATAAGCATTGTGGCAGAGAGCGTTTTGGGATCTTCCAACAATTGCACCACTCGTCTAAATGATGGATTTTTTCGTTTTTTTAAAATGTTTATGTCTTTGTTGGATAATGAAAAAAAAGCGACTTCACTGCCTGAAATAATAAAAGAAAATAGAAATAAAACCAATACGGTGATGAGTAAAATGGTTGTAGCCGTTTGCGAAATACTTAAAAAACAAACAGTCATTACATTTAAAACAGACAAATAATCCAAAATGTATTTTTTAATTAAAAAATAAATTGCTTGAAATGGCAATTTTAATGATATAAAGATGCTTAAATTTTATAAAAACAAAAGCTACTATTATCTAATAAAGATACATGATAAAAATAAATTTATGCTTGTTTTTGAAAATTTTTGGTTTGAATAAAGGATGCAATTATTTTAGGGAATGGCAGTTTTTTCAAAGTTTTAAAATCAACGTATTCAAAAGACTCAAGTTGGATTTCTTTTTTCAAATCAACCTCAATAAAGCAAGCATGTATCTTTTGATGGGTTAGAAGTTGAACTTGAAATTGAGGATTTTCTAAAATAGTTAAGCCCATTTTTTGGGGTAAAACGGCGTTCTCTGAATTATTCAAAACATCTAAAGTGGGAAGTTCGTTTAACTCGATTTTTGGGAATTCAAAGAGGTTTTCCCATATGTCTTTTTGTTGTCTTTTCCCTACTAAAACTTTGTTTTTATAAACGGGCACAAAATAAATAAACCATCGATTTGATTTAGCTTTTGCTTTTGATTTTTTAGGGAAAGCTTCTGGGTTAGAAATATTAAAGGAATGGCAATTTTTAGACAAATTACAGATGTTGCAATTGGGTTGCTTGGGCTTACACATGATAGCGCCAAAATCCATAATGGCCTGATTATATTTATCCGCATTTTTTTTGTCCAATAACTCTTGGGCAAGCGTAGTCAACAAACTTTTTCCTTCTGTTGTATCTATGGGGGTTTCAATTCCAAAAAAACGAGTAAGTACACGCATTACATTTCCATCAACAACAGCGTGAGGCAAGTTAAAAGCAAAAGACGAAATAGCTGCTGCAGTATAAGGACCAACCCCTTTTAAAGTCAAAATTTCTTCATAACTATTTGGAAAAACACCTGATTTTTCATTGGAAATATATTTGGCAGTTGCAATTAGATTTTTGCATCTGCTATAATATCCTAAACCTTCCCAATTTTTAAAAACCTCATTTTCACTTGCGCTGGCCAAATCATCAATGGTTGGATATTTCATTACAAAATTATTGTAGTATTCCAAGCCCTGTTCAACCCTAGTTTGTTGTAAAATGATTTCACTAAGCCATATTTTGTAGGGATCTTTAATTCCTTTCCAAGGCATCAATCGATTATTGATTTTTTTATTCCAAGCCATTAAGTTTGAAGTAAAAAATACCTGCGCTGTTTTTTCTTTAACATCCATTTGAATGTAAATT
>CALQKL020000045.1 GCA_943331145.2 Chitinophaga pinensis | reverse complement strand
GTTTCAATCGAATATTTTAATTTTTCACCTGATACATTAAACTTCATTTGGTTTCACCTTTGGCCCAATGCATATAAAAACGACCTTTCCGCTTTTAGTGAACAATTGCTTGAAAACGATCGTACGGATTTCTATTTCAGCGATCTAGAAAAAAGGGGATTCATCAACCAATTGTATTTTAAAATTGATGATCAAAAAGCAACTTTTATAAATCATCCTCAACATCAAGATATCATCAAATTAAATTTACCTAAACCAATTCTACCTGGACAATCCATAAAAATTCAAACACCATTTCATGTTAAGCTGCCATATAATTTTTCGAGAGGTGGATATATGGATAGTTCATTTCAAATGACACAATGGTATCCCAAACCAGCCGTTTATGATAAATATGGCTGGCACGAAATGCCCTATTTAGATCAAGGTGAATTTTATAGCGAGTTTGGAAATTTCGAAGTAAACATCAGTATTCAAAAAGATTTCAAAGTTGCAGCAACAGGAATTTTACAATCTGAAACAACCAATGGAGAAATAAAAACTTTACAATACAAACAAGATAACATACACGATTTTGCTTGGTTTGCGGATAAAAATTTTATTGTGGAACATGACACGATGGAGTTAAACAACAAAAAAATTGATGTGTATGCCTATCATTATCCAAGAAAAATATTTACTACATTAAATACGATTGATTTAATTAAAAATGCGATTCGCACAAAAAGCAATTGGATTGGAAATTATCCCTACCAAATTGTTTCTGTGGTGGAAAGTAAAAACGATGTTGGCGGCGGAATGGAGTATCCAACCATCACACTCTTTGATCAGGTTAATTCAAAAAAATCGTTGGACAATTTAATTTATCACGAAGTTGGACACAATTGGTTTTATGGTATTTTAGCCTCTAATGAAAGAGATTATCCTTGGATGGATGAAGGCATCAATAGCTATTACGATAAGCGTTATGAGCAATTATATTATCCCGAAGTTAAGAATAAGAGCACTCAATTTTTTGACAATCGTATCCCAAAAGATTTAGACAATTTAATTACAGAAACTGTTTGCAAAATTAAATCTGATCAAGCCATCTCTACAAAATCTGCAGATTTCACTGAATTGAATTATGCCATGATTGCTTACAACAAAGCTGCGTTATGGATGCAATGGCTAGAAGATTCTTTGGGCAAAACAACATTTGACGAAATCATGAAAGCATATTTTGAAAAATGGAAATTCAAACACCCCTACCCCAATGATTTCAAAGCGATAGCTGAGGAAGTTTCAAAAAGAGATTTAAGCTTGTTTTTTGACGCACTTGACAAGAAAGGAAGTATTTATCCCAAGAGTAATAAAACATTGAAAATTGCGCCTTTCTTTTCTTTTAAAGACGCAGATAAAAAACATGTGATTAGTATTTTGCCAATTGCGGGTATAAACAAATACGATAAGTTGATGCCCGGTTTGATGATACATAATTACACTTTGCCAACATCAAAACTTCAATTTTTATTCATGCCAATGGTTTCATTTACTTCAAAAAAATTTAATGGATTAGGCAGAATTTCGTACGATAATTATTTAACTGGAAATGGCGACAAACTTCAATTGGCATTGGCTATTGAAAAATTCAGCAACAATAGATTTACGCCAGAAGGAGAGAAAACGCATTTTTTAAATGTTGAAAAACTTGTGCCTTCTATAAAATATGTATTCCCAAAAAAGCATCCAAGAAGCAGCACAAATGCTTATTTACAATGGAAAACTTTTTTCATAAAAGAAACCACCCTTAGTTTCTATAGAGATACTTTTTTAAATGAGGCCATAATTACCTATCCCACTAAAAATAGAATACTCCATCAATTGCAATTTGTGTATCAACAAAATAGAAAATTATATCCTTACCAATGGAATATCAATGCCGAATCAGGTGATGGATTTTTAAAGCTTGGTGCGACAGGAAACTACTATTTCAACTATGTAAAAGATGGTGGATTGGGATTAAGATTATTTGCCGGAAAGTTTTTATACACGAAGCAGAAAACAAATTTGTTACGTTACAAAACCGATCGATATCATTTAAACACCAGTGGTGCCAATGGTTATGAAGATTATACCTATAGCAATTATTTTGCAGGCAGAAATGAGTTTGAAGGACTTTTGAATCAGCAAATGATGATTAAAGACGGGGCATTTAAAATCAGAACTGATTTATTAAGCAGCAAAATTGGGAAGACAGACGATTGGTTGATTGCTGTGAATTTAAATACAAGCATCCCCAAAAAAATCAATCCGTTGGAAATACTTCCCATTAAAATTCCACTTTTTCTATTTGCAGATATTGGAACATACGCTGAATCGTGGCAAAAAAATCCGCCAACGGAAAAGATATTATTCAATGCTGGGATTCAGTTTTCATTATTCAAAGAAATCGTAAATGTATATTTACCATTGATGTACAGCAAGTCGTTTAAAGATTATATCAATTCAACGATTACAGAAAAAAAACTATTAAAGACCATTTCATTTAGCATCGACATACAGAAAATTTCGTTGAAAACATTTTCGTCATTTCCTCAAATTCCATTTTAATTTGAACATTCAATATCTAACATATCAGGAAATTGATTTTACAAAATGGGATTTTTGTATTGCACAGTCATCCAATAAATTGATTTATGTAGAATCAAATTATTTAAACAAAATCGCTACCAATTGGGATGCCATTGTTTTAAATGATTACGATGCAGTAATGCCATTGATTTGGCGAAAAAAAATGGGGATTCGATATTTATATCAACCTGCGTTTTTACAACAAGCAGGGATTTATAGCAAATATAATCTAACCGAAGAAATCACAGAAGCGTTTATTTCACTGGCTTCTACGCATTTTAAATTTGCAGAAATTTCCATCAACTATGCAAATAAACTATCTGACGAAAATGGTTTTTATCAAAAAAAAATCAACTCCAATTATTTGATTGATCTTAATAGAAATTATGAAGCAATAACATCTAGCAAGTATCTTAAAGAAAGAATTATACGCGCTTCGAAATTCAATTTACAATATGTAATATCCACAGATGTTACAAAATGCATTAAAACCTATAAAAAGTTATACGGAGAAAAACTCTCAACGCTTGAGAAAAATGATTATAAAAATTTTGAACAGCTTTGTATTGATTTACAAAAAGAAAACCGTGTTGTCATCAGAGAAGTTTACAACCAAGAAGGCAATGAGCTTTTGGCAACGACTTTGTTTTTAAAAGATGAAAACAGAATGTACAATCTTGCTTCTAGTATTTTCCCCAATGGTAGAACTTGCTTGGCGAATTATTTTTTATTCGATTCGTTGATAAAAGAATTTGCACAGCAGCCGCTCATCATTGATTTGGAAGGGTCTGATCTTCCTGGTGTAGATTTCTTTTATAAAAAACTCGCTTCCGAAAATCAACCTTACTTTTCCATCAAATGGAATAACTTACCCAAAATTATCCAATTGATTAAGCCATAAGTTTTTCTGCAATCAGCAAGTCGATGGGGTGTGTAATTTTAATGTTGTTTTCTTCTCCTTCAATAAGATAAATTGAATGTCCGCAATATTCTACTACGGATGCTTCATCTGTAAAAAAAGTTTGAAAAGCTGTTTCAAATGCGGGCAATAATATTTCGCTTTTAAATACTTGTGGGGTTTGTATTTGCTTAACTGTGGTTCTATCTATAGATTTATTTGAGTCGCCTGTAACAATCCTAACACTATCCTTAGACGCAATGGCAGGAATGGCATTTCCTGTTTCAACTGCTTGATGATAACTCCTTGTGATCAAATCTGCGCTTACCAAACACCTTACAGCATCATGCACAAAAACGATGCTATTTTCAGTTACTAGATTTAATCCATTTTTGACAGAATCAAATCTGGTTTTACCACCAATGACTATTGTAATTTTTTTATCGGGAAAATAAGTTGAAATAATATTAGCGCCCTTTTCTACATGTTCTTCTGGTAAAACAAGTACAATATCTACATCATTGAATGCACTAAAAAAAGTATTGATGGTGTAATAAATTAGTGGCTTATTGTGCAACAGCAAAAACTGTTTTGGTATTGATGCATTCATTCTTGAACCACTACCACCAGCCACCAAAATTGCATATTTTTTCATTCACTTAAATTAATGAACTACAAGCTATTTTCGTTTTTGTAAATACCCACTTTAATTTCACCCTTACTGTTTTTCATAGCGCGATACATGCCCGCACTATTGAAAACCATTGCCGTATTGCCTTGTGCATCTACGCCAATCATTCCACCTTCGCCTTTAATCTCAAGCAATTTATGATGTACCACTTCTTCCATGGCTTGTTGTAAACTACATCCTTTGTATTCCATTAATGCGCTTACATCATAAGCAGCCACGGCTCTGATAAAAAGCTCTCCATGACCAGTGCAACTGATGGCACAAGTTTTATTATTGGCGTAAGTACCCGACCCAATTATTGGACTATCCCCTATTCTACCGTATTTTTTATTGGTCATACCACCTGTGCTTGTAGAAGCGGCTACATTTCCAAATTGATCTAATGCAACAGCACCAACGGTTCCAAACTTTTTATCCTTCATCAACTCTGCAAGGTCTTGATGGGTATGATCAAGCGAGTAGTTATCGCTATCTCTTAATTCTTTCCATTGGTCATATCTGAATTTAGAAAAAAAGTATTCATCTGGCTCTAGTTTCAATCCTTGTTTGATGGCAAAATCATTCGCTCCTTTTCCACTCAAAAAAACGTGGTTGCTATTTTCCATTACTTCATATGCCAATTCAATTGGGTTGCGTACATTACGTACACCAGCAATTGCTCCTGCTTTTAAATTTTTTCCATCCATTATAGCAGCATCCATTTCCTGCACCCCTTTTTTAGTAAACACCGAACCTCGTCCAGCATTAAATAATACATTGTCTTCGAGTACTTTTATTGAAGTACGAATGGCATCTACTGCAGTTCCTCCTGCTTCTAATACCGCATAACCATTTTCTAAAGCTTGGGAAAGTCCATTAATATACGCTTTCTCTAACTCAGGTGTCATATCTTCCGGAACGATGGTTCCAGCTCCTCCGTGTATTACTAATGATAATGGCTGCATTGATTGGAATTTGATTTTGTTGGCAAAAATATCTTATTTCAAGCGATTTACCCTTCAATTTTTATCAACGTATATGTATAACCTATTCACATTGGTTATTTTTTCAGAAAAGGAATTAATTTTTGATAGATGTCAAGATGCGAAATTTCTTCCATACATGCATGATCACCACGATAACATTTTTTATTGCCAAACACAGAGCAAGGTCTGCATGACAAATCTATACATACCATATTTTCCGTTGATTGCCCCCAGCCATAAAATCCAGCATTGGGATGTGTTGGCCCCCAAACACTTATAACCGGAACGCCCACAAGTGAAGCCAGATGCATGTTTGCAGAATCCATACTCACCATCACAGTCAAATGACTAATCATGCTTAACTCTTCAGACAAATTAAATAATCCAGCGAGATTGATAACATTTCCACCAAAATCATTTTCCCATTCTGCTAAAATAGCTGTCTCTTGTTTGCCCCCACCAAATAACAATATCGTAGCTCCTTCTGCTTTCAATAGAGAAATCAGCAATTTCATTTTTTCGGGTGGATACACTTTTTCGGGATGTTTGGCAAAAGGCGCAATGCCAATTACCGTTTTATGATCAAACCATTTTTCAGCTAAAATGGGCAATGGCTGTTTTATATTTTCAAGTGGTTTCTTTTCTAGCAAAAGCGACAACCCTAATTTTTTAATGACTTCCGCATATCGTTCGAAGGAAGATTTCAGTGGTATGTTGTGTTTGTTTTCTTTAGCGGTAAGTTTCTTTTTTTCTGAACGTCCTTTATAAATTGTAACAATTGGAATGCTTTTTAATTTCAAAAAGAACTGCATCATAAATGATCTCAACACCCCATGAAAATCAGCAACCGCATCAATGGTTTGTTCATCGCTCATTATTTCTATGCACAAACGATAAATACCCAGTATGCCTTTATGCTTTCCTTTGGTATCAGCTTCTACAAAACGAAGTCGCTCAATACCAAAAAACATTGGCTTAAATGATTTATTGGAAACGAAAGATATTTTTAATTCCGGATGTTGTTGAAGCAGTTGTTTAATTACAGGGATAGTCATCGCTACGTCTCCCATTGCAGAAAACCGAATGATTAGAATATGTTTTATATTGCTCAAATTGATTAAACAGATTGCTGATATAAAATTGGATTCAATGAAGGATCGTTATACATCTTCATTTGTTTATACACTTTCATGAATTTATTTCCTATTTTCATGTCATGCAATAAATCTTCTATCGCTAACGACAAATCTGTACGTTGTTCCAATAAAATATTCAGTTTTGTAGTGCAAGAAGCAATATGTTCTGCAGAAGCATTTTCTCTATTCACTTCAACTTGCATGTGGTAAATCTTCAAAGCTAATATGGACAATCTATCAATGGCCCAAGCCGGACTTTCGGTGTTTATTTTTGCGTTGGGTGAAACATTAACTGATTTAAATTGATCTAAAAAATAGCTATCAATAAACTCAACCATGTCGGTACGTTCTTGATTGCTTGAATCGATTCTCCTTTTAATGGCCAAACCTTCAACTGGATTGATGTTGGGATTTCTAACAATATCTTCTAAATGCCATTGAACCGTATCAATCCAGTTTTTTTTGTACAACAGAAATTCGATGCTTGAAACGGGAAAAGGATTTTTTATTTGAGCATCAACATCATCTGTTAAATGATAATCTGAAATACTTTGATTGAATATGTTGTTGCAATTTTCTGAAAACATAAAAGTTCATTAAAATGAATGAAAAATATTTTACTGCTTATTTTTATTAGAAGCCACAGCAATGTAATATAATGGGATACCGATTAACGCTATGATTAAACCAGGCCATGTAAATTGAGGTTTATAGATCATCAATAATACACAAAAACTGATGCCCATTAAAATGTAAATAGCTGGAAGAATTGGATAACCAAAAGCTTTGTAAGGCCTATCTGCATTGGGTTGTTTTTTTCTTAAAATAAAAATACCGATGATGGTGAGTACATAAAAAATCACCACGATAAACGAAACCATATCTAGCAAATCACCATACTTTCCACTTAGACATAATACACAAGCCATGGCGCATTGAATCCACAATGCCCATTCAGGAACAGCATTTTTATTTAAAGTTGAAGCATTTTTAAAGAATAGTTTATCGTTTGCCATGGTGTAATAAACCCTTGCCCCGGCGAGAATCAATCCGTTATTGCAACCAAAGGTAGAAATCATAATCATAATGGCAATGATAGCTGTTCCGCTTGTTCCAAAGATGGCTTCGGATGCGCTTAAAGCGACGCGGTTGTCTTTTGCAAAAGCAAGTTCGTGAATTGGAACTGTAGCTAGGTACACCACATTCATCATAACATAAATCAAGGTTACGATAAGGGTTCCCAAAAACAAACTCATCCCTATATTTCTTTTTGGATTTTTAATTTCGCCAGCAATAAACGTTACGTTATTCCATGCATCACTACTAAAAATGCTACCTACCATGGCACTAGCAATTGCTCCTAAGATTGCCCCATTTATAAGCGGTTCAAAAGAAATGCTAGCATCTGTATTTTTTGTAAGGTGCTGAATCGTCCAAGCATTACTCCAGTTTGCATGCCAAACATCCCAATTGAATGCGATGCAACCGGCGATAATCAATCCAAACAAAGAAATCAGTTTTGTAGAGGTAAAGAAAGTTTGAATAAGCTTACCCGTTTTAATACCACGCGTATTGATGTACGTTAGCAATACAATAAGAATAATGGCAACTAGTTGTGCATAATGAATTTTCAATCCCAACAAATCAAAAGTATTAACATCTTCCCAAGCTAAAGCAGGGAAAAAATATCCAGCAAATTTTGCAAATCCTACTGCAACGGCCGCAATAGTTCCTGTTTGTATAACAGAGAAAAAACTCCAGCCATAAAGAAATCCAACCAATGGATTATAAGCTTCTTTTAAATAAACATATTGACCACCTGCTTTTGGAAACATCCCACTCAATTCGCCATAGCTTAGTGCTGCTGTAAGTGTCATAAACCCAGTAATCAACCAAACGGCAATTAACCAACCCGAGCTTCCAAGGTCTTTAAGCATATCTGCGCTTACAATAAAAATTCCAGAACCAATCATGGAACCGGCAACAATCATTGTGGCATCAAACAAACCCAACGAAGCTTTAAAATCTTGTGATTGATCTTTCATGTTTTTTTCTTTTAAATTATTTGCAATATAAAATTCGATCCTTTTTCACTTTTCACTTTTTACTTTTCACTTTTTACTTTTCACTTTTTACTTTTCACTTTTTAATTTTTACTTTTTAATTTTTACTTTTTAATTTTTAATTTTCACTTTTTACTTTTTACTTTTTACTTTTTACTTATTTCCCTTATTTAATATCTCATTCATCCCTTCTACAACATCATTTGTAATGTTTAATGCGCTGTCCTTATAAACCATATATTCCAACCCATTACCTGTAGTGAAAATATAGTTGAATTTATTGTCTTGATTATATTCAACTAAAAAAGCTTTTAATTTCTTTTGAACATCATCCAAAAATTTATAGCTTTTGTCATTTAATGCTTGCGTTGCATTCTGTTTTTTTTCGTCTACCATTTGTTGTTGCTGAATTAGCTTTCCTTGAAATTCTTCTGCCTCAGCTTGTGTAATTGCGTTTCCTCTTTTTAGGAAATTGTCTTTTTGTGCTTGTAAGTTTCTGTAGGCATTCTCCCATTCTTTTTCAATAGCAATTTGTTCGTTTTCAAGTAATTTCCTATTGTTTTTTATAAATGTAATATGCTCGTTTAGCGTATCTAAATCTATATACCCAATCAATGGAGCAGTTCCATTTGCTTTTGCCAATTGAGCGGTTTGATTTTTTTTCTTTTTTTCATTTGGTTTTGCTGAGGAGAAATACAAATAATATAAAATTCCTACAGCCAATAATAGTACAATGTTTAAGGTCAGTGACAAATGCTTCATATTTAATTTTTGATTTTTAGCAAGATAAATACAAAGGTTTGGATTACAAATAATTAATTCAGAGGTTTGTGAGGTTTGTGAGGTTTTCTTGACACGAAGTCACGAAGACGCGAAGACACAAAGTTTTTTTGTAAAACAAAGAAGATAATAAATGGAAAACACTTCCAACCTTAAACCTTTAAACTATTAAACCAGCGAAGCGATTTAAACCTAACCCATCTAACGTGTCATCTATTGCATTCCGGTTTCCAACCGTAAGATTTAGTTTTTAAAATAATTTTCAATCGGTTCAAATTGCTAAAACATGAACTAAATCACCAACCTCTTAAACGTCTCAAACATCTCAAACCTCTTGAACCTCTAATCTTCTTTCCTTAATTTCGCAAAAAATATCAATTTGAACACAGCATATCTATTATTGGGAAGTAATTTAAAAAATCCAGAACATCAATTATCTTCTGCCAGAAATCACATAGCTGCTGAAATTGGAGAAATTTTAAATACCTCTTCTTTATACGCTACTGCTGCTTGGGGAAATACAGACCAACCCGATTTTTTAAACCAAGTTATTGTTGTCGATACTGATTTTTCAGCTGAAGCATTAATGAAAACCATATTAAATATTGAGGAGAATATGGGCCGAATTAGAACGCAAAAAAATGCACCACGAGAGATCGATATCGATATTTTGTTTTTCAATAACGACATCATTGACCTTCCAGAATTAACCGTCCCCCACCCGCTTTTACAAGAAAGAAAATTTGTACTAATTCCTTTAAATGAGATTGCACCCAGTTTTAAACATCCTGTATTTTTAAAAACACCTCAAGAATTACTCGAAATTTGTACCGATACTTTAGATGTGCAAAAAAAAGACATCATATAAATTTCGATTGTCTTTAATTTGCAGTTAGAATGAATTACAATTTTATTACCATTGAAGGGAATATTGGAGCTGGAAAAACAACTTTAGCCAATTTGCTTAGCGAAAAGCTAAACGCGAGGTTGATTTTAGAAGAATTTGCAGAGAATCCATTTTTACCAAAATTCTATCAAAATCCCGAACAGCATGCTTTTCCGCTTGAATTGTTTTTTTTAGCAGAGCGCTACAAACAATTAAAAGATTTGTTGGCAACCAGAGATATTTTTCAAAAAATAACCATCTCCGATTACCTTTTTACTAAATGCTTGCTTTTTGCAAAAGTAAACCTCCAATCTGAAGAGTTTCGGCTTTATCAAAAATTATTCGACATCATAAATCCTCAAATCATTCAACCCGATTTATTAATTTATTTGCATAGTCCTGTTTCGAAATTGCAACAAAACATAAAAAAGCGGAACCGTTCATTTGAACAAGGCATTTCTGATGATTATTTATTTTCTCTTCAAGAAAACTATACGCAATACATCAAACAGCACAATATAAAAACTGTTTTTGTAGATGTAACCAACGCAGATTTCATAAACAATGAATCTCACTTAACTGCAATTCTTGATATACTGGAAAATAATTATGAAAATGGACAACATTATATTACTTTAGCTTGACATAAGACAATTTGGACAACACAAGAAAAAATATCAGCCCTACTGAAGCTTTTAAAGTAAAAGAATTTCAATATTTTATTACTGGTCGCTTTTTGTTTATAATGGGTTTAAGGATGACGAGCACGATCATTGGCTGGTGGATTTACACCCTTACTAAAAGTGTATTGGCATTGGGATTGGTTGGATTGTCAGAAGTAATTGCCGCACTTTCATTTGCCCTTTACGCAGGACATTATATCGATAGAAATGAAAACAGAAAACTTCTTTTAAGCTGTATTTTATTTTATCTAGGTTGTATTTTCATTTTGTTTTTTTTATCAGACAAATCAATCAATACACTTCATCCTTGGGTTACCGCTTGTTGTGTATTTTTAGTAATCGGATGCACTGGCATTATACGTGCATTTTCTGGACCAACATTTTCTTCTCTTATTTCTAAAGTTGTTCCTAAACACTTGCTTCCTTCAGCCACTACCATTAGTTCGGCAACTTGGCTTACTGGATCTATTTTGGGACATGCTATGGGCGGTTTTTTAATAGCAATAATAGGCATTCATTTTACATTTATTGTGGTACTCATGTTTGTCATGTCGGGTTATTTATTATTGCGAAATTTAAGGCCTAAAGCAGTAAATGCACAATCGGCATTAAGTACATGGCAAAGCGTAAAAGAAGGTGTTCATTATGTGTTTAAATCAAAAGAAATCTTAGGCGCCTTGTCGCTTGATTTATTTGCAGTTCTTTTTGGAGGAGCCGCTGCAATGGTGCCTGTTTTTGCCAAAGATATTTTACATGTTGGGCCTCATGGTTTTGGTTGGCTTAATGCTGCTACAGATATTGGAGCAATCATAACCGTTAGTGCGCTTACTTTTTTTCCTTTAAAAAGAAAACAAGGAAAATTTTTATTCTTTTCCATCGCCGGATTTGGTATCTGTATTATAGTATTTGCGTTGTCGACTACTTTTTGGATTTCATTCTTAGCATTAATGTTAAGCGGTTGTTTGGATGGCGTTAGCGTGGTAGTTAGAGGCACAATCCTTCAATTGAAAACGCCTGATGAACTTCGAGGCAGAGTGATGTCGGTGAATAGCATGTTTATCAATTCTTCAAACGAATTGGGTCAATTTGAAAGTGGTGTTATGGCTAAAATTATGGGCATTGTTCCATCCGTTGTATTTGGTGGCATCATGACCATCGGTGTTGTTATCGCCACTTGGATAAAAGCACCCAACTTAAGAAAAATGGAATACTAATATTCGCATTATTTCGGTGCCTTCTGCATCAATTCTTCCAATACAAAATGTACTATTGGGCAAAACGTTGAATTCTTCAAGGTTAAAGCTGGTCGTTTTAGAAGTACATCTTCATCGGTATAAGGAAATCGAGCACAATCTGAAGGACGTTTATCATAAATACTGCAATAATTATCCACATTTAAAAATGGGCATGGTTTTGAATTTACAACATAATCCCCCTCTTCATCTAAGTTTAAATATTTATCAATGAAAGCACTTTCTTTCATCGACAAATGCTTGGAGATTCTTTTAATGTCGGGGACTTTAAATCGAGGTGAATAATTTTTACAGCAAGCAGCACAATCCAAGCAGTTTACATTGCTTACTACATCTTCATGAATTTCAGGCAGTGCTCTTAAAAAAGCTTTCTTATCTGCCTTTTGCAAATACTGCTTATATGATTTCTGATGTTCTTCTGACTTTTTTTGCCAGTTTCGAAGCAAATATTTACTCATTTGTTGAAGCAAAAAATTTTAATTACGCAATAATTTTCCACAAGTTAAAACTAAGATTCTAATCTCAATAAAGTTTGGTTTACATCATGTAAATTTGCGCATCAT
>CALQKL020000044.1 GCA_943331145.2 Chitinophaga pinensis | reverse complement strand
CACCAAACTTATAAAGCAGGAATTGGCGATGAATTAAATCCAGAAACTCGACCTTTTCAATTTGGCGATACGATGGAACAAATAGATTTCACCGCATCCATACGAAACGCACAAGTAAATCATGGTATTGACGGCTTTCGCATGCATGAAGATGATTTGGAAATCAGAGAGACGGATTTCAAAGCACAAACATCTACAGTATTGATGATTGATATTTCGCATTCTATGATACTTTATGGTGAGGACAGAATTACACCTGCAAAAAAAGTAGCCATGGCATTGAGCGAATTGATAAAAACAAAATACCCAAAAGACACGCTAGATATTTTGGTATTTGGCAATGATGCTTGGACAATTGAAATCAAAGACCTCCCATATTTAGAAGTTGGTCCATATCACACCAATACAGTTGCGGGGCTTGAACTTGCCATGGAATTACTTCGAAAAAGACGTAATCCCAACAAGCAAATATTTATGATAACGGATGGCAAACCAACCTGTTTAAAACAAGGAAAAAATTATTATAAAAACAGTTTTGGAATCGATAGGAAAATTTTGAATCGCTGTATGAATCTTGCGGCTCAATGTAAAAAAATCAAAATTCCGATAACCACATTTATGATAGCAAGCGATCCTTATTTACAAAAGTTTGTACAAGAATTTACAGAAACCAATCATGGTAAAGCATTCTTTGTATCGCTTGATAATTTAGGTGCTTTTATATTTAAAGATTTCGAGAGTGGCAGAAGTAAAACGCTGATGTAATAAAAAAGTGAAAAGTAAAAATTAAAAAGATAAAATGAATCAAATATCAACATTAGGAGAACTTAAAAAAAGTGGCTGGATATCTAAATCAATAAAAGATGAAATTAGAAATAATTTAATCAAAAAAATATCTGAAAAGGAAAATCCATTTCCTGGTATAATGGGATATGAAGACACCGTAATTCCGGATACTGAAAGAGCATTATTGAGCAGACATAACATCCTATTTCTTGGACTTCGTGGACAAGCGAAAACCCGTATGGCACGACAAATGGTTGATTTATTGGATGAATACATTCCCGTAATTGCAGGCAGTGAAATCAATGATGATCCATTTCATCCGATATCGAGATATGCCATAGATTTAATTGAAGAAAAAGGTGATGAAACTCCTATCAATTGGCTACATAAATCTCAACGCTATGGCGAAAAATTAGCAACACCAGATGTAAGTGTTGCAGATTTAATTGGAGACATCGATCCAATAAAAGCAGCCAATTTAAAATTAAGTTTTGCTGATGAAAGGGTTTTACACTATGGCATAATTCCAAGAAGCAATAGAAGCATATTTGTAATAAACGAGCTACCGGATTTACAAGCAAGGATTCAAGTATCGTTATTCAACATTTTGGAAGAAGGGGATTTACAAATTAGGGGATTCAAATTAAGATTACCATTGGATATTTTATTTGTGTTTACTGCCAACCCTGAAGATTACACCAATCGTGGAAGCATTGTAACACCTTTAAAAGACAGAATACAAAGTCAGATATTAACCCATTATCCAAAATCAGTAGAAACTTCTTTAGCGATAACCGAACAAGAAGCCAATAAAATAGATGCCCAACAGCAACGCGTAGACGTAAGTGATTTGATCAAACGCTTGATAGAACAAGTTTCTTTTGAAGCAAGAAACAGTGAAATGGTAGATAAGAAAAGTGGTGTGAGTGCGCGTTTAACTATATCTGCATTTGAAAATGCCGTAAGTGCCGCAGAAAGAAGATCCATCATTAATAACGAAGCGAAAACGCAAGTATGGATAAGCGATTTAACGGGCATTATTCCATCGATAACAGGAAAAGTGGAATTGGTGTATGAAGGCGAACAAGAAGGCCCTTATCAGGTTGCATATAACCTAGTAGATAAGGCCATTAGAGCATTGTTTGTTACTTATTTCCCCAACCCTGATACTTTAAAGAAGAAAAGAAACAAAGAAAATCAAAAAGCAGAAAACCCATATGCACCAATTACAAAATGGTTTGATCAAGGAAATAATCTTAATGTATTTTTAGAAACAAAAGACGCAGATAAAATTCATTTGCTCTATACTGTAGATGGATTATTTGCACTGGTAAAAAAGACCTTCCCCAATATAAATGAAATGGAAACAGGTTTATTGATGGAGTTTGTGTTACATGGATTATCGAGTTATTCTTTAATTAGCAAGAAAGTATTGGAAGGTAAAATAGAATTTAAAGATTTAATGGGCAGCATGTTAAACATGGGATCACAGCATTTTTCTGAGGAAGATTTTAATGATGGGGACTTCTAAGAGGTTTGTGAGGTTTGTGAGGTTTTAGAGGTTTGTGAAGTTTGTGAGGTTTGTGAGGTTTGTTCAAAAGGTTCAATGGGTTCAATACGTTCAAAAGGTTGGAAATTTTCGTCTGCCGATGTTGGTGTTTTCACCAATCATCAAAGAAAACAAATGTTCAAAAGGTTGGAAGTATTTTCCAAGTATTTGCTACTTTGTTTTCAAAAAAACTTCGTGTCTTGGCGTCTTTGTGTCTTTGTGTCTTCGTGTCAGAAAAATGCTGCAAGCATTTCGAATTTGCGCCTTCGTGTCTTCGTGTTTTACCCCTCTAATAAATATTCACTTCCCTGTGTAAAAAGATTCCAAATTTATCATGCACAGACGAAATGATTTTTTCGCTAAGTTCAAAAATTTCTGTGCCTGTAGCGTTTCCATGATTAACCAAAACCAACGCTTGCTTATCATGACAACCCGCATCACCTTGTCGAAATCCTTTCCAACCCGCTTGTTCAATTAACCAACCTGCTGCAATTTTTATTTTACCCCCTTCAGTTTTATAGCCACTAATATTGGGATAATAATTTTTTAATGAATCAAACTGTACCGCATCAATTTCAGGATTTTTAAAAAAGCTGCCTGCATTACCAAGCACAGTAGGATTGGGTAGTTTACTATTGCGTATACGCATCACCGCTTGTGCAATATTTTGAATAGATAAAGTATCCACTTTCATTTCTTGAAGTGCATCTTCAATAGCACCATAAGCCGTTTTGTAAACTGGCACTTTATTTAATCTAAACGTAACCGAAGTAATTACAAACTGATTTTTAAATTTGTTTTTAAAAATGCTTTCGCGGTAACCAAATTCACAATCCGCATTATAAAACGTAACCAGATTTAAATCGTAAATGTGAATCGCCTCTAAAGAATGAAACACATCTTTCATCTCAACACCATAAGCGCCAATATTCTGCATGGGAGATGCGCCTACTTTTCCTGGAATCAATGCTAAATTTTCAACACCCGCATAACTTTTTTCTAAACAATACAAAACGAATTCGTGCCAATCCACGCCAGCACCAACTTTTACAAAATAATAATCATCATCTTCAGTAATAAGTTCAATATCAGGAATTTCATTTTTTATAACAAGACCTTCAAAATTTGTGGTTAATAACATATTGCTTCCTCCGCCTAAAACCAATACAGGATAATGTTTAAACGTATCAGATGCTCCAATTTCCTGCATTTGATCAACAGTAGAAAAAGCATAAAAATATCTGGCCAATACATCCATTCCAAATGTATTATACTTCTTTAAGGATATGTTTTCTTGGATTTGCACAATGAATTATTTTATACAGGATCTACATTTACAATGACTAAGATGGATTTGAATTGCTTTTCTGCTAACAACAAATTAATGTGGTGCGATATAGCCGTCTTTGCATGGTTTACTGATTTGATATCTTTTGGCAACTTCAACATAATTTCCATAATATACTGATTTCGCAATCTACCAATAACCGGCTTTGCTGGCCCAACTACTCCATCTTTAAAATCTATCCTTAAAGAATTGGCTAAGTGAGTGGATCCTTTCTCAACCGTTTCAATTTGTTTATGTTTTAAAGTTAGCAAAATCAATCTACTAAAAGGTGGGTAGAAAAATGTTTTTCTACTATCTATTTCTAATTTAAAAAACTTTAGAAAATCATGTTGTTTTACCAATTCAATAATGGGATGCTTAACATTAATGGCTTGGATAATTACTTTTCCTTGTTCTCCTTTTCTTCCCGCTCTCCCACTCACTTGCTCCATCAATTGAAACGCTCTTTCATTTACCCTAAAGTCTGCAAAGCTTAATAAGCCATCCGCATCCAAAATGCCGACCAATCCAACACTTTCAAAATCGAGCCCTTTAACCACCATTTGTGTACCAACCAAAATATCTATTCGTTTCTGTTCAAATTGTTGAATTAATGTATCATGCGCTGTTTTACCTCTAATGCTGTCAACATCCATGCGCGCAATTCTGCATTGAGGAAAATCTGTTTCAAGTTCCTCTTCAATTTTTTCGGTTCCAAAATTTTTCTCCACCCATTTATTGGTGCCACAGGCAACACAAGTAACCAATTTGGGATAAGTGCTACCACAATAATGACAATGTAATTTATTGCTGTACTTGTGAAGCGTAAGCGACACATCACAATGGTTGCATTGAGGAATAAAACCGCAAGTACCACAAATCAAATATGGATTATACCCTCTTCTGTTTTGAAACAAAATAACTTGTTTCTTTTTTTCTATGGTTTGCAAAATCATTTCTTTCAACGATTCGCTGATGGTTACTTTACCTTGAAGCGCAGCTTGTCTGGTGTTTACCACTTCAATCAATGGCATTTTAATTCCACCAAATCTTTCGGTAAGGGTAACCAACCCATATTTATTTTGCAACGCATTTTGATAACTTTCAAGAGATGGTGTACCACTTCCCAATAAAACTTTTGCGCCAAATAAAGAAGCATAATAAATAGCGGCATCTCTGGCATTGTATCTTGGCGCAGGATCTTGTTGTTTATAAGATGCATCATGCTCTTCGTCAATGACAATTAAACCTAAATTTTGAAAAGGCAAAAACAATGCACTTCTTGCACCCAGCAAAACATTCACTTCGTTGTTCTTTACTTTATTCCAAAGCTCTACCCTTTCTTGATCATTAAATTTAGAATGATAAATGGCCACATGTCCGCCAAAATGAATTTGCAATCTGCGTATAATCTGCGACGTTAGTGCAATCTCAGGCTAGAGATATAAAACCTGTTTATCTTGTTTAATAAACTGCTCAATCATTTTTATATACAGCAAGGTTTTTCCACTTCCTGTAACACCATGAAGTAAACAAATGTTTTTTTCTTCAAACACTTGATTTAATTGAATCAGCGCATTTGATTGCAATTCAGACAATTCGAAATCAATGAAAATATTTTTTTCTTTAGTCGCAATTCTATTTATTTTTCGTTTTTCAACAACAAGGATTTTCTTTTCTTTAAGTGCATTGAGTTGTGCGGCGGTAGCATTGGCTTTCTTCAGTAACTCTGATTGAATGACATCTCCGTTTGTTTTTTGCAAATGTAAAAATGCCAAAAGCAGATTCATTTGTTTGGGTGCACCACTCCATTCCGCAAATAAAGTCTCGAGCGATTCTGGGTTTTCATATGCAGCATCAAGGGTAACGAAAGATTCTTTTTTGGGTTTATATTTTTCGTTGAGTTGTTCCCAAATGAAACAAATATTTTTATCAATAAGTGATTTTATAATTACATAAATATTGGTGTGTTGCAAAATTTGTTGAATTTCGACAAGCTGCAGTTGTTTACGAATGAGCAACGCTTCCGCAACTAAAAACTCATCACCATTTAAACTGCTAAAATCATCGTCAATATCATCGTTATAAATCAAGATGGTTTCGCTGTTCAATTTAAAATTTGTGGGCAATGCTGCAGCCATAACTTCGCCCAAACTGCACATATAATAAGAAGCAATCCAATCCCAAAATTTCAGTTGAACAGAAAACAGAATAGACGTTTCGTCAATTACACTTAAAATGGGTTTGGTTGGAAATTGAGGTGCTGTATTTAAAATGGATTTTATGATACCAGAATACCGTTTATTTTTACCAAAAACCACTTCAGCTCTGCAACCAATTTTTACTTCCGGAATTAGATGAGCAGGAACATGATAGGTGTAAACAATGGGAAGTGCCAGGGGCAAAATAACTTCTATCCAACAATTAACGGTTGAATCAGGAAAAGATATTTCATTTTGAGGGCACATAGTTTTTATTCTTTAATCCATGAAGCATTATACCTGATCAAAGCTGCTTCCATAATATCATATACTTTTTGACGTAAAACGGCAACATCATCAATGGTATAGCCTTCAATAGAAACTTCATCTAAATAAACCACACGAGATTTTCCGGGTTTTACAGAAAACAATGAATTGTAATTTAATCGATCGTAAGTATCTAAAAACAACAATGGCTTGATGGGTGTTTGGGTTTGAATAGCAATTCGAAAAGCACCATCATAAAAACGGGTAAGTGGTTTGGGCGTCATGTTAAAAGTACCTTCTGGAGCAAGAATAATTGAAATATTGTCATTGATGGCAGCTTTTAAATCGGCAACACTTCGGGCTCTATCCTCGGCATCTTCACGCTTAACCATAATGACTGCATTTTTATACATAAACCCAAGCAAAGGAATTTTAGCAATTTCAGCTTTACCTAATCCACGAATAGATTGATTGCGCACAGCTTTTAAAATCACCATTGCATCCATGTAAGAAATGTGATTGAAAACAAAAATTACGGGTTTTTTTATATCATGTTCTACTTCATAAATATTTTTATGATTGATGCCCCATAGAAAAAATAAAACATCAAAGCCAATTCGACAAGTATTATAAATAAAATCGCTTCTTTTTTTAGTAGAAAAAAACACAGAGGTCATAGCAAAAAGAAAAGCTACACTTATGACAATAAGCAATGTTATAGCGCAATAAACATTAAAAATAAAATAGAGAACCTTTTTTAAAATTTGCATAAACACGAAAATAGGTAGAAAAAAGTAGTTATTGAATAAAGATTTTTAGCGCTCATGAGATTAGAAAACGGGTTTGAAGATTATTTTAAAAGTAATAATAAAAAAATGAAGGATTAATTTACAAAATGCTTAAAATATAAATTAAACAAGCACATATAATTAATTACCTTCGAGTATTAAAAAACGGGGCTGACCGGTTTTGACAGCATAGATCTTTGTAAGTGTAAGCATGTAGTGCGTTGGATAATTAGCACTTAAATCTGAATATTCAAACTCTAAATGGCAATACTTCGTATGCCATGGCTGCTTAATCGATAGATTAGCATCCATTCGGGCCGCCGAGCAGGTTTATCTGTTACCATGCTCCGCCGCCGACTCAAAACAAACACAGGTTGCTGCCCGCGAATGATGTGACGTTGGCTTAAGACCATTCATCTAAGGAAAATATTGGTTTGTCTGTTCCCTGTATTTTTCCGACAAATAATTACAGAATAAACATGTAGAAAGCTTATGGCGAATATGTTTGGACCAGGGTTCGATTCCCTGCAGCTCCACGAAGTTTAGAAAAATGGTCAATCTGAAAAGATTGACCATTTTAGTTACTTAACTTTCACAACAGTGAATGTACCTGAACTAAATGGAGAAGGATTTGTCCAACTACCATTTGTAAGATTTCCAGTTTGTGAAGAAAATGTTGCACTTCCAGTCTGCGTTTGACCAATATAGCTTGGAGGTGTATTTCCGTAAACATTAGTGATAGAATATGTAAATGAATTTCCATTTAATACCCATGTTCCAACAGAAAAATATTGACTACTTAAATTACTGCTTGTTTTAGTATCAGAAATTATCGTTCCATCAGCTTTCACAATTAAACTAAAATATTGAGGAGTATTACCTCCTGTAGTAATTGCAGTGCCAGCCCAAAGTCCCAAAATTGAAGTTGGTGTAGAAGTGCTGGTTGTATTATTATTTTTTGTACAAGCAAGCTGAGTGCCAATAACAAAAAGCATCAAAATTGATTTTAGTAAAATTCCGTTAAATCTATTTTTCATTTTTAAATAATTAAATTGCCTACTCTTTTTATACAGTTTTCGGCTAACCTGTTAATTTAGAAATATGCTGAATTACCCACAAAGTAGTACTCTTGAAGCTGGTGAGATTTAGTTGACAAATATATTTAAATATTGTACATTATATACTTTATGTTTTGTTTATTTAATAACCGAGTACCGAGATGGATTTAAACGTGTGCTATATCAAATAGTTGCCTTTTTGGGAGCGGTAAAAGTGGTAGAAGCTTCACGCAAAGTTCGCAAAGAAGCAAGGGGTGCAAAGGCTGGAAACACGAAGGCACAAAAGTTTTTGTACTATTCGATGCTTTTTTTTGTTGGTGTTTTCACCAACAAATCGGCGATATTTTCTTTTTTAAACAAAGCAAAACAACGCTAAATTCAATTAATGGTTATTTATTTTTAATTAAAAAATGAATAATTATTCAATTCATTGGCCGCAATTCTATACCGCAACTATCCTTGAATGGAAATTTTTACTCAATAATGACATCTTTAAAAACATCATAATTTCTAGTCTGAAATATCTAGTTGATAATAAAAAGATTAAACTCCACGCTTTTGTTATTATGGATAATCATATCCATTTGATTTGGCAAGCTTTAGCTGAAAATAATCCTAATAAAATAAGGCATAATTTCATGAAATTTACAGCCCAACAAATGAAGTTCGAGTTAATGGAATCTGATGATTATTATTTGCAAGATTTCAAAGTAAAAAAAGAAGATCGTGTATTTCAGTTTTGGAAAAGGAATGCACTATCGGTAGAGTTGTTTTCTAAAAAATTCTTTGTACAAAAAATGAATTATATACATAACAATCCCGTGAAAGCGGGGCTATGTATATTTCCGGAAGATTACAAATATTCTTCTGCAAGCTATTACAATGGTGGTATTGATTATTTTGGGATAATGACAGGATGAATATAATTTGATAACAACTAAAAAAGGATAATCCACTTTGATGATTGGTGACAACACCAACATCGGCAGAAAAAAGGATAATCCACTTTGATGATTGGTGACAACACCAACATCGGCAGAAAAAAGCATAATCCAATTTGATGATTGGTGACAACACTAACATCGGCAGACGAAAATTCCCAACCTTTAAACCCGCGAAGCGAATTAAACCCTTAAACTTTTCAACCTCTTCTAATACATCTCATTCAACACCCCAAAAGAATACTCAACATCCAATCCTGCTTTTTTACTTTTGTTGATGATTTCGTTTAATTTAATTTGGGCGTTGATGTAACTCATTTCTCGGCTGTTGATCATAAATAAAGAACTTTCTCCCGAATCAAACATACGCTTTTCGGATAGCCATAAACGTTTATAGTTGAGCACATTTTTACTGTATATATCAATTTGATTTTTAAAGGTGTTGAATTCATTAAACGTTGCTTTTACTTTATTAAAAAGCTCGTTACGTTTGTTACGCGTTTCGTAGTTTGTATTTTCAATTTTTATTTTGGTGAGTTGCAAATCAGCTCGCTCCTTTCTCAATAATAATGGGAAACCTACAACCAATCCCCATTTGTAATTGTTTTGAAAACCAGTCGATAAATTTTTAGCATCAAATAAAGGATTGTAATTAAAATTCAAATTGGGCTTTAATTTATCTTTCTTAAACTTTTTTTCAATCGCTAATTGTTGCAATTTAAAATCGTACACTTTAATGCTTGGATGATTATTGATTAAACTATCTAATTTAGTTAGGTTGGCTAAAAGCACATTTTCATTTTCATAATTTTCAGCAGCAATTTCAGGAATTGTCTTATCCGTTAATTCTATAGGGACATCATTTTCAAGCCACAAATAATTTGAAAGCAATAATGATTTCGTTCTATAATCCATCAAGGCTTGTTGTGATGCAATTATTCTATCTTGAAGTTGTATGATGGCTTCAACGGTATCTATAGCAGGCCTATCCCCTAGATTCGATGTAGCTTTGATGGCTTCAACCCTTTCCAGACTAAGCTTTACTGCATTTTGAAATACTTCTACATTTGTAAACGACAATTGCCAATCCCAGTATACTTTACCGGCTTTGTACAGCAACTCATTTATAGTGTTTACTTTTTCAAATGCAGATAATTCTTGAAACAATTTAGCTTGTTTAAGGGTTGATCTTCTTTCATCAATTATTAAGCCTTGTAAAAGTGGAACTGAAATTTGAGAATAAAACAATCCCTGAGCGGGCGTAGTATTTTCAGGATTTAAATTGATACCTTGATTTCTTTCGAAGCCCGTTTTAAATTCAACTCCATACCAAGTTGGAATTTTAAATCCTGCATTACCCAATTCATAATAGTTTTTTTTATCGAAAAACTTATTATTGAATTCATAAAACAACTTCGGATCAAAACTTCCACGTGCCAAAAGTGTATTGGCACTGGCTGTTTTAGGGATTAAATTCGCTTGCTTTGCTAAAGGATGATTTTGCTTCACCAATTGTAGAAAATTAGCGTAACTTAATTTCATACTTGTATCTGATTGCCCAAAACCATTTAATGCCATTACAACCAGCATTAAAATAAATCCACATTTACTTCTTAGCATCATTTTTATTTTTGTCCTTATTTTGATTTGTATTTTTTTTGTAATAATCTGCAGGGAATCCATTGATTTGACGCCATAATTCATACCAAATGGGCACTTCTTTGAGCAGTGTCATAGATTTTGCGCCAGCACCAATTCTTATTTCCTTAGGCCAAGCATGCGTTTTTTTATCGTGTGAAACGAGCACCCTGTATTTCCCATTTTCATTGGTAAAATTATTAATCGCAACAATTGTTCCACCATAAGTGCCGTAAGAAATTCCAGGCCAACCAGAAAATATAATAGAAGGCCAACCGTCAAATTGAATTTGCACGTGCTGACCAATTTCCAACAAAGGAATGTCCATAGGCTCCACAAACATTTCAATGGCTAACTCATAATCTGAAGGCATGATGCTAATTATTTCATCCCCTTCTTTAATTGTTTCGCCAATACCAGATTGAATCGCTTGCGTAATGTAACCATCTTGGGGCGCTAAAATATAATACATACCAGATCGAATACTATAATTCACAAATTGATTTTGCAATTTTGTAACAGTAGCTTCTGCATCATACATATTGGAAAGCGTTGCAAATTTATCTGCTTCAGATTTTGAAATCTTATCCATATAGTCTGCATTAATACTTTGCAATTCTATTTTAGCATTTAAAATTTCATTTTTACTGGTAATATATTTATTCTCTTGAGATATTACCTTAGCCTGTGTTTCCTGCAATTTTAATCTTCGGGTTTCAAGCTCTGTTAATGATTTCAGACCTTCTTTATATAATTCTTCCATCCGCGCCAATTGCTCCTTAGCAATTTTATAATTTACCTGTGCGGCCGAAAGCTCTGTACTATCAATTCTAGCTTTTAAATTAGCTTGTATTAGTTTATTTTCTGCCTGTTCGAATTTTAATTTACGCGCGTTTGTCATCGCATCAATTTGGTTATCATTTGCTTTTACTTTCTCCATATAAGATTTCACCGCAAATTCTTTTGACTTCAATTGCTGCTCTGTGTTACCTACTAAATCAGGATCTAAATACTCTGACTTGATTTCGCTTAAAAACAGAATCGTATCTCCTTTCTTAACAAACTGACCTTCTTGAACATACCATTTTTCTATTCTTCCCGCTATTATGGATTGAATTGTTTGTGGTCGTTGATTTGGCTTAAGCGCCGTTACCTTTGAGTTAGATCGAATGTTTTGAGTCCAAGGCAAAAAAAGTAAGATCAGTAAAATTGCACCAAGCGTATAAAGAAATTTAATTAATCTTCTACTGTTAATGCGTGCTGCTAATAATTGGAAAGAAGTTAAATTCTCCAAATAAGCTTTATCTATTATCGTGTTGTGTGTAATGTTGAGCATAATTTTTTTCTAAAAAAATAACTTATGTGTTAATAATAATAACTTTTTAAATCGATTCCAATGATTTAACTAATTTAAAATCGCTCCATCTTTCATAACAATTATAGCATCTGATTTTTGTTGAAGATATTTGTTATTGGAAATGCTGATTAATGTCCAACCATTTGATTTATTTGTTAAAAAGTCAATGATTTTATTTCTTTCATTTTCATTTATAAAATCGATTTGATTTTCAAGCAACAATAATTTGGGTTTATTCACAATGCTTCTAGCGATAATGATTCGCTGCATAACACTTTTTGAAAGTCGATCGCCGATATCTATTAGTGTATCTAATCCTTTAGGCAATTCTTTAACAAACTCAGAAAGATAAACTTGTTCAACAGCCCAAATCACATCATCAATCTTTACAAACTCCCTACCTAACGTAATATTTTCCAACAAAGTTCCTTCAAATATGGATTCCTCTGCCAAGCCATTTCCAACTACTTTATAAAGCTCGGCGATATTGTAATTGTTTATAGGCAAATCATTGATGCAAACCCTACCGGATTGAGGTTGATACAATCCACTAATTAAATGTATAAGTGTTGATTTTCCAGACCCGTTATTTCCAGCAATGCAATAACTGTGATTTGCATTAAATTGATAATTAATATTTTTTATGATGGTCTTTGTTCTTCCTGGATATGTAAAACTAAGGTCTTTAATTTCAACTTGTATTGGCGAATGAATATCATGATTTAGAGATGAATCGTTACTTTGATTATCTAATTCCAAATCTGTTACCTGACCTAACTTTTCTAAGGATGTAAGTATATCAAAAACATTTTCAAGATTCAATATTATTTTTTCAGAAGAGTCTATAACCAATAAGATAATAATTTCAGCGGCCACAAATTGACCAATATTCATTTGTTGATTCAACACCAATAAACCGCCTACAATTAATAATCCTAATGCCACAATAATTTTGAAAAACAAAAGTAAAACGTATTGTTTTCT
>CALQKL020000043.1 GCA_943331145.2 Chitinophaga pinensis | reverse complement strand
GTGGAAACACAATTACCATGGATATAAATTGCACCGCCTGGTTTTACGGAATCGCTTAAGATACGATCAGATGCATTTGGATAATTTAGGCCTAGAGATAAATGATAATTGCTGTTGGGATTAAATTCATTGATGTGGTAAAATCCTTCTGGTACTTGATAGTCGCCTTCCATTCTTTTGGGTCCCATCGTGCCACTTTGCATGCAAATCTTATAGGATTTAAAAAGTACAAACTTTTTTGCAGAATCGTCTTTTACCCATACTTCCAATTGACGATCGTATTTGAACGAACGTACATATACTGCAGAAGGAGGCCAAACAAGGTTTTTGCTTTTGAATTGCTTCATAACAGAATCCTCTGCTTTTGACAAAGTTGCTGCTAATCGATTCGCTGCTTTATTATCACCCAAGTATGAATCTTGAGCGTTTCCATTAAATGTAAGCAATATTAAAATTGCTAAAGTGGCTGTAAAATTGATTAAGTAGTTTTTCATAGTGACATTAAAACGAAATACAACTCAATTTATTTTCTGTTTAAATATATTTTTGATTTTTAAAGGTTTCCTCTAGCATCTTGTTCTCTTTCTAATGCTTCAAACAACGCTTTAAAGTTGCCTTTCCCGAAACTTTTGGCTCCTTTTCTTTGAATAATTTCAAAAAATAATGTTGGTCGGTCCTCTAATGGCTTACTGAAAATTTGAAGTAAATATCCTTCATCATCACGGTCAATCAATATGCCCAGTTCACTAAGCGGTGAAAGGTCTTCGTCAATTTTTCCAACTCTATCTAATACAGTTTCATAATAACTGGCTGGTATTTTTAAAAATTCAACACCGCGCTTATTAAGTTCTGTAACAGTTTCAACGATGTTATTGGTTGCAATAGCAACGTGTTGCACACCTTCGCCATTATAAAATTCAAGATATTCTTCAACTTGACTTTTCTTCTTTCCTTCTGCCGGTTCGTTTATTGGAAATTTTACATACCCGTTTCCATTACTCATTACTTTGCTCATCAAAGCGGAATATTCCGTAGAAATATCATTATCGTCGAAAGATAAAATATTCTTAAAACCCATTACATCCTCATAAAATTTTACCCAAGGATTCATTTGATTCCACCCCACATTACCCACGCAATGGTCAACATATAATAAGCCAGTGGATTCAGGGTTGTAATTTGATTCCCATTTTTTAAATCCTGGCATAAACACACCGGAGTAATTTTTTCTTTCTACAAATAAATGAACGGTATCTCCGTAAGTATGGATGCCACTTAAAATCACTTCTCCATTTTCATCACTTAATGTTTTAGGTTCCATGTATGATTTTCCACCTCTTGAAGTCGTTTGTTTCCATGCATCTGCAGCATCTTCTACCATTAAGGCCAAGACTTTTACCCCGTCTCCATGTTTGTAAACATGATCCGCAATAGCGTTGTTGGTTCTCAATGGCGTCGTTAGAACAAAAGTCAATTTATTTTGTCTGATTACATAACTCACCCTATCCATAGTGCCTGTTTCAGGACCAGAATAAGCTAATGATTGGAAACCAAAAGCTGTTTTATAGAAATGTGCGGCCTGCTTAGCATTACCAACATAAAATTCTACGTAATCGGTACCTTGAAGTGGCAAAAAATCGGTTGACATAAATTGTATTTTTTATTTTTTTGTAAGAATTGCTTATTAACGAATAAAGCAATTTGGGGTTAAAGGTAAATATTTTTTGTTGTGTAATTTTATTTTAACTTTTTTATAAAATGGTCTTCCAAAATCCAGAATTGATTAATAAAACCTATTGTTTTATTAAGTGTTGATGAAATTCATAGAATAGATTTGTTGAAGTTTTTAATAATTATATTTGCCAAATGAAAAAAGTAGGTATTTTAGGTGGAGGTCAATTGGGCCGCATGTTGCTTCAGTCGGCTATAAATTATCCCGTTGAGACTTATGTAATGGAAAACGATGTGCATGCACCATCTGCACATCTTTGCCATCACTTTATAAAAGGCGATATTACCAATTTTGACGACGTGTACAATTTTGGTAAAAAATTGGATGCCATTACCATTGAGATTGAGCATGTTAACATTGAGGCACTTGAGCAATTGGCAGCCGAAGGCATAACGGTTTACCCCAAACCTGAAGCATTGAGAATAATCAAAAATAAAATTCATCAAAAGAATTTTTACAAACAACATGAAATTCCAACCAGTGAATTTGTCGTTACACAAACAAAAACAGAATTAAATAATCATACTCATTTTTTACCAGCGGTTCATAAATTAGGCAGTGGTGGTTATGATGGAAAAGGCGTTCAATTATTAAGGAAATCAGAAGATATTTCAGTTGGATTTGATGCACCTGCAGTTCTTGAAAAAATGGTTGACATTAAACAGGAAATTGCGATTATTATTGCTGTTGCCAATAATGGGGAAACGGCTATTTATCCACCCGTTGACATGGTTTTTGACCCTTCACTAAATTTGCTCAGTTATCAAATTTGCCCAGCAGTTCTTCCCGAAAAGGTGTTTTGGAAAGCGGAAGCCATAGCCATTAACGTGGTAAAAAAATTAAATAGTCCAGGCATTTTTGCAGTTGAAATGTTTGCAGATAAAAACGACAATGTGCTTGTAAATGAAATTGCCCCACGCGTACACAATAGCGGCCATCACAGCATCGAAGGTAATTACAGCAGCCAGTTTGATATGCTTTGGCGTGTGATGCTCAACTATCCTTTAGGAAATACAGATGTCATTATGCCATCGGCACTTGTAAATATTATTGGAGCAGAACACCACGAAGGGGAAGTATTTTATGATGGTTTAAATGAAGTGCTTAAAATGGAAAATGTATTTGTACATCTTTATGGTAAAGCAAAAACCAAGCCCGGTAGAAAAATGGGGCATGTTACCATATTGAGCATTGAAAAACAAGAGCTGTTGCATAAAGCCAATCAAATCAAACATTGTTTGTTTGTAAAAGCAAAATCGAATTGAGTTTTTGTAAAACAAATTCAAGCCCACAAATCCGTTGTTAAAGATGAAACCCTATCTTTGCGAAAATTTTTATTTCACCATTTTTATTAATAAATAACATGTCAGTTTTAGTAAACAAAGATTCAAAAGTAATTGTACAAGGTTTTACAGGAACCGAAGGTACATTTCATGCTACACAAATGATTGAGTATGGAACCAATGTAGTTGGTGGTGTAACTCCAGGAAAAGGTGGTCAAACACATCTAGACAAACCAGTGTTTAACACCGTTGCCGATGCTGTTAAGTTAGCAGGTGCAAATGTGAGCATCATTTTTGTACCACCAGCATTTGCTGCTGATGCCATCATGGAAGCTGCAGAAGCAGGTATAGCATTGATTGTTTGTATTACTGAAGGAATTCCTGTACAAGACATGGTACAAGTAAAAAATTATTTAAAAGGAACTACTTCAAGATTGATTGGTCCAAATTGCCCAGGTGTAATTACTGCTGAAGAATGTAAAGTGGGTATCATGCCAGGATTCATTTTCAAAAAAGGTAAAATAGGAATCGTTTCAAAATCAGGAACATTAACATACGAAGCTGCAGATCAAGTAGCGAAAGCTGGTTTAGGTATTTCAACTGCAATCGGAATTGGTGGTGATCCAATCATCGGAACCACAACAAAAGAAGCGGTTGAATTATTGATGAACGATGACGAAACAGAAGCAATTGTAATGATTGGTGAAATCGGTGGTGGAATGGAAGCTGAAGCTGCTCATTATATCAAATCAACAGGAAATAAAAAACCGGTTGTAGGATTTATCGCAGGACAAACAGCGCCTCCAGGAAGAAGAATGGGACATGCTGGTGCAATTGTTGGTGGTGCTGATGATACAGCAGAAGCTAAAATGAAAATCATGGGCGAATGCGGCATTCACGTTGTAGCTAGTCCGGCTGATATTGGTAAAACAATGGCTGAAGCGTTAAAGAAATAATGAAGTGATTTAAAATCTATTTTTATGCAACTTATACGCGAAAATAAAATTGTTTTAAGTTTGATATTATTTGCAATCATTTCAATTGGAATTAGCCACTCAAATAATGAAAGTAATTTGTCAAAGCAAACAAAAAAAGAGATTTGTCCAAATCGTCCAGGATGTATTTGTAACTAATATTTGAAGTTATTTTAAAACTAAAAAAGACCTTATTAAAAGGTCTTTTTTAGTTTGTAGTATTTAATCTTTCTAATTATTTATTGAATATACTTTCCAATTTCGCATCCAAATCACTTCCACGTAAATTTTTACCAATTACAATTCCATTGGGATCTATCAAATAGTTTTGAGGAATACTTTGTATGCCAAATTGTTGCGCAACGGCATTGCTCCAAAATTTTAAATCACTTAGTTGGGTCCAAGCTAGACCATCATCGTTAACTGCTTTTATCCAATTGTCTTTTGATTTATCCAATGAAATTCCAAGAACGGTGAAGTTTTTGCTTTTGTATTTATTAAATGCAGCTACTACATTAGGATTTTCTCCTCTGCATGGTCCACACCAACTTGCCCAAAAATCAATCAATACATATTTACCTCTAAATGATTTGATATTTACCATTTTTCCATTAACATCGGCTTGCTCAAAATCAGGGATTGTTTTACCCATTAAATTATTGTCTTCTACCGGTGCCACTTTGCTTTGTGCAATTCTTTGAAGTTCAGATTGAATAATTGCATTAGCCATATCAGTGGTCAATTGCTTGTCTTTATTCGTCATCATGTCAATAAACGCCTGACTCATCGCGCCAATATTCAAAGTGGTTACGCCTTGTTGTATTAAGCTATTGGCAACGTTTAAGCCGATTGAATAACTAAAACTATCAATGAAATTATTTAATGGAACCCTTTGTTGTACTTGTGCGTTTTTTTCTTTTTGCTGTGCGAAAGCAAAAACTGGAAGGAAACAAATAACCGTGAATATTTTTTTCATTTTTTTAAATTTATTCGATTTATAGTATTTGCAATATTAAGCGCTTTAATGCTTTTTTCCTAATGTGGAAATTGTAAAAATTAGTTAACCACCTGATTCAAAGCCCTGGTGAATGATAAAATCATTGAAGTATCTTTTGTATTAGCGTCTTTTTCAAATTGACTGCCCAATTCAATTCCTAGAAAATCAGGATGTTTAAATTGTTGAAATGCAGGCGCATCGGATGGTTTTATAAATTCGCTCCCAATAAAAAACGGTTTTTCAATACTATAATTGATTAGATTCTGCCATGCATTATTTTCTTTAGTATGATTGCCATTTGGAAACGTGCCATTGAAAATGTAGTAATCACAAACTTCATCATAATTTTTTAAAAAATCATGTAGCAGCTTGTCGTTATTTAAATCCAAATTAAAATTCTTTATTACTTCAATTTCTTTGGATAATTTAAAACAAAAGGTTGGGGTTTCATTTCCATTAAGCTGAATCAAATCCAAACCGAAATCCTCGATTTTTTTTAAAATAAAATCTTCAGATTGGTTTTTAAAAACGCCTATTTTTTTGGTGTCAATATCAACATATTTACATTCAGAAGGATCGATTTTTCCAATAACACAATTTGAAGTGTTTTCATCAAAGCACAAACCAACAAAATCAATCTGCAATTTATCCATCTGCTCTATTTGTTCAATAGAACTAATTCCATAAACGTTTATATTTATGGGCTTTTTTTGTTGTTGGATAATTGTGATTTTTTTCATGTGCTCACTACTAAATTAAGCAAAAAGCCAATTCGAAATCAACTTTTCTCCGCAAGGGGTTAAAATACTTTCAGGATGAAACTGTACGCCTTGTAAATCATAGGTTTTATGCCTGATGCCCATGATTAAATTATTCTTATCAACAGCCGTTATTTTCAAACAATTCGGTAGGTATTGGTTTTCAATGACCCAGCTATGGTAACGACCAACCATTTCTACTGGATTCATTCCTTTAAATAAAGGTTCATTGGCATCTAAAATTTGTATTGGGGTAGATACACCATGAAATACTTCATTAATGTTTTTGAGTGATGCCCCAAATACTTCGCCTATCGCTTGATGCCCCAAACAAATGCCTAAAATGCTTTTTGAAGGTGCATAAACTTCAATCAGTTTTTTTAATAAACCTGCTTCAGATGGGATACCTGGTCCAGGAGATAAAATAATCTTGTCGTATTCTTTAAATTTTTCAATATCATATTCATCGTTTTTGCACACATCAACTTTCTGATGCAATAATTTTTCAATCATATGCACCAGATTGTATGTGAATGAATCATAATTATCGAAAACCAATAATTTAGACATGAATTAAATCTATTTTAAAAAATAAAAAAGACGGAAATGGATCCGTCTTTTAAAGATGTTGATGTTAATTATAATTAAGCAAATTTCTTTGCATCTTCTAAAAACTTAGCCAATCCAATATCCGTTAATGGGTGTTTTAATAAACCTAAAATTGAATCTAAAGGACAAGTACAAACATCTGCACCAGCTTCAGCGCATTTTATAATGTGGTTTGGATTTCTGATAGAAGCAGCAAGGATTTCTGTTTTATAACCTTGAACACTAAAAATTTGACTCAATTGATGAATCAAATCCATTCCATCCCAGCCACTATCGTCGATACGGCCAATAAATGGTGAAACATAAGAAGCACCGGCTTTTGCAGCAAGAATGGCTTGTCCAGCAGAGAAAATCAACGTACAATTGGTACGAATCCCATTTTCTGTAAACCATTTAATGGCTTTAATACCATCTTTAATCATTGGTACTTTTACCACGATATTTTTATGAATAGCCACTAATTTTTTCCCTTCAGCAATCATTCCTTCAAAATCTGTTGAAATCACTTCAGCACTGATATCTCCATCAACCATTTCACAAATGGTTTTGTAATGTTGCATAATGGCTTCTTCGCCTTTGATGCCTTCTTTTGCCATTAACGATGGATTGGTGGTAACCCCATCTAAAATACCCAACTCACTTGCTTCTTTAATCTGTGCTAAGTTTGCTGTATCAATAAAAAATTTCATGGTATGTTTTTTAAAAAATGATTAATGCCGCTAAGGTAGTAAGCAACTTGCAACCAACATTAAATTAATTCATGTATTTATCTACATTTTTTTAAGTCATTCAATTGCCATTTTAAAACCTATCACAACTATTAATATCTTTGGGCCAATTATTAAAATTAAAATTCAAAATATGGAACCACAAATTGGGATAATAATGGGCAGTGAAAGCGATATGGAAGTGATGAAAGGAGCTGCTGATATACTAACGAAATTTGGTGTGCAATTTGAAATGACCATCGTTTCGGCGCATCGAACCCCAGATCGAATGGCAGATTATGCCAAACAAGCAAGTGGTAGAGGGATAAAAGTGATCATTGCTGGTGCAGGTGGTGCAGCTCATTTACCTGGAATGGTTGCCGCGTATTCTATTTTGCCTGTAATTGGTGTTCCTGTAAAATCATCCAATTCAATTGATGGATGGGATTCGGTGTTGTCTATTTTGCAAATGCCAACAGGCGTTCCGGTAGCTACAGTGGCTTTAAATGGTGCGAAAAACGCAGCTATTTTGGCAGCTCAAATTTTGGCAACCTCTAATGCGGATTTAGCCAATAAGTTATCAGCTTACAAAACAGAACTTAACAATCAGGTTTTGGAAATGGTTACAAGGATTAAATAGCAATTTTAATTATAATAAGTTAAAGTTTGTATTTTTTTACATTTAATCTGTATCCCATATTTTTCTACTTATTTTTGTGACCAAAAAATATCAATTATGTTGAAATTAAAATTAGCCGCATGTTTATGCATGTTTGGTATGCTTTCTCAGGCTCAAAAAGTGGCCTTTACAGAGTATGATTTAAAAAACGGATTACATGTTGTATTACATCAAGATAAAACCGCTCCAGTTGTAGCTGTTTCAGTGATGTATCACGTAGGGAGTAAAAACGAAACGCCTGACCGTACTGGGTTTGCGCATTTTTTCGAACATTTATTATTTGAAGGCAGTGATAACATCAAGAGAGGCGAGTTCATGAAAATTGTAAGCAGCAACGGCGGACAAAACAATGCAAATACCACTCAAGACAGAACTTTTTATTACGAAGTGTTTCCATCCAACCAATTAGAAACAGGTTTGTGGCTTGAGAGCGAAAGAATGTTTCATCCAGTTATCAATGAAATTGGGGTAAAAACACAAAATGAAGTGGTGAAAGAAGAAAAACGCATGCGTGTAGATAATTCGCCATACGGTAATTTAATTTCATCAATAATGAAGAAGTTGTTTACCAAGCATCCATATATCTGGGCGCCAATCGGCAGTATGGAACATCTTGATGCCGCTACATTACAAGAATTTCAGGCGTTTAACAAAAAATATTACACACCTGGAAATGCAGTTTTAGTAATAGCTGGAGACATTGATGTTGCAAAAACCAAAACATTGGTAGAAAGTTATTTTGCAGAAATTCCAAATGGTCCCAAAGTTGAACCTGTAAATGTTCAGGAAGATCCAATTACAAAAGAAATTATCGACACCGCTTATGATAGCAACATTCAAATACCAGCTATTGTAACCGCTTATCGTACACCAGGAATGACCAGCAAAGAATCGATTGCTTTAGAGCTTGCATCAAGCGTATTGAGTGGTGGACAAAGCAGTAGAATGTACACTAAAATGGTGGATACAAAAAAGAATGCACTTCAAGTAGGCAGTTTCAATTATGCATTAGAAGATTATGGTGCTTATATTACTTATGCTTTACCAAACGGAGCTTTTGCTTTGGATAGTTTACAAGCAGATATGGATGAAGAAATCAAAAAACTTCAAACAGAATTAATTAGCGATGTGGATTTTACAAAAATTCGCAACCAATATGAAAATGATTACATTGGTAAAAATGCAAAAATGCTTGGCGTTGCTGAGAATTTAGCAGAAGGGTATACTTTCCACAATAAAAATACCAATCATATAAATACGGAATTAGATGAGGTAAGAAAGGTGACTAGAGCGGATATTCAAAATGTCGCTAAAAAATACCTTAATAAAAACCAACGCGTTGTGGTTTACTATTTACCAAAAAAATAAACCATCCACATTAAATCATTTCGAAAAAATAAAATATCATGAAGAAAATATTGTATTTCGGTTTTGCGGTTTTGCTTACCACAAATAGCATTGCGCAAACAAAAGTAGATCGCAGCAAACAACCTAAACCAGGGCCTGCGCCAACAATTACCATTAAAGATCCAGTAACTTTTAACTTACCAAATGGCATTACCGTTTTGGTGGTTGAAAATCATAAATTACCAAAAGTATCTGCAACGCTTAGCATTGATAGAGGTCCAATTGTAGAAGGAGAGAAGGCAGGTGTAAATGAAATTATGGGGCAAATGTTGGGAGAAGGAACAACAAAAATGTCGAAAGAAAAATTTGATCTTGAGATAGAACAAATTGGAGCTAATGTGAATTTAAATGCAGGAGGAGGAAGTATTTCAGCATTGACACGTTATTTTAATAAAGCGTTTATGATGATGTCTGAAGCCATTCAAAATCCAGCGTTTCCCCAAGCGTCTTTTGAAAAAATAAGAACACAAAAACTTACTGGTTTAAAATCTAGCGAAAAAAGTGCATCTGCCATTTCAGCTAGAGTAGTTGGAGCATTAAGCTATGGAAAAAATTCGGCAATGGGCGAATTTGAAACAGAACAAACCATTAAAAGCATTACACTAGACGACATAAAAAAAGCGTATAAAGATAACATTACACCTTCAAGATGCTATTTAACTTTCATTGGTGATATTAAGCCTGATTCAGCGAAAGCCTTGGCCATCAAAGCTTTTGGAAAATGGAAAGGCACGCAATTGCTTACACCATCTGTTAATAATGTAAATAACGTAGCATCAACTGAAATTAATTTCATTGATTTACCAACAGCAGTTCAAGGAGAATTAACAGTGGGTAATTTAATTAATAACCCATTGAGCAATCCTGATTATCATGCATTGGTAATTGCGAATCAAATTTTAGGCGGTGGAGCAGAAAGCAAGCTTTTTATGAATTTGAGAGAGAAGCATGGTTTTACTTATGGTAGTTATTCTCGTGTTGGAAGCGGACGTTTCCAAACGCAATTTTCGGGAAGTGCACAAGTACGTAGCGAAAAAGCGGATAGCGCCATTGCTGAATTGATTGCAGAAATTGGAAACATGCGTGATGGGAAAATCAGCGAAGAAGAATTGAAAAATGCAAAGGCAAAATACAATGGTTCGTTTGCATTAGGTATGGAAGATCCTGAAAGAACAGCATCTTATGCTTCAAACATTTTAATCAATGGATTGCAAAAAGATTACTATCGTACATTTTTACAAAAAATAAATGCGGTTACTATTGCAGATGTACAAAGAGTAGCACAAAAATATTTCGATAAAAATCATACCCGTATTGTGATTGTTGGAAACGCTTCTAAAATCATTCCTAACTTAGGTAGATTGGGTTATCCAATTAAAATGTATGATAAATATGCAAACCCAATTGTAGAAAAACCAAAAGAGGTTAATATAAATGAAACCAAAAAATCTGAAGAATCAGTTTCTGCAGCAAATGTGATTTTTGATTATTTAAATGCAATTGGAGGAAAGGAAGAATTGAAAAAATTAAATTCAACCAAAGCTGCTTTTACCATGTCTTTTATGGGGAGAGACTTTGAAGGAACGGATATTAAAATGGCGCCTAATAAGCATTACACAGAAGTTAAAATGGGAGAGATGAAAGTAATGCAATCTTCTTTTGATGGCAGCAAAGGATATCAAGCACAAATGGGACAAAAGAAAGAATTGGACGAAAAAGAAATCAAAGAAGCTCAAGATGATAAAGCGCTTATTCCACAATTATTTTACATTTCTAATGACTATCAAACCAGTTATTTAGGTATGGGTAAAGCTGGTGATGAAGATGCTTACAAAATAAAAATCACCAAGCCAAGTGGTAAAGTTTCAGTAGAATATTACTCTGTTAAAACAAAATTACTTTTGCGTGATGAAAGTACAAACTCTGAAGGTGGAAATGAAACAACCATCATGACAGATTACAGCAACTACAAAAAAGTTGGAAATGTTACTTTGCCTTATACAATTACTCAAACTGTTGGTGAGCAAGAATTTTCGATGAGTATTTCTGACATTAAAATTAATGAAGGAGTTACTGCCGCAGACTTTAAACAAGATTAAAACTTGTTTTTTACAATAATAATTAAAAGGCCATTTTTTATAAATGGTCTTTTTTTATTCAGATATTTCTATAAAAGAAAACTTTTGTTCGAGGGATTCAGAAGAACTGTAAAGCACATCAATAAAAGATAATCCATGCTTGGCTAATAAAGGCAAAGCATTTTCAACACGCTCTTGCAAAGTTCCATTTGGGAAAATGTGCGATATTATTTTTTGTATTTTTCGAATGGCCGCTTCGTGTTTTTTCTTTTCGACACGAAGCATATTTTTCTCTAAATATTCGAGTCTTTTTATTGCATTTTTAAGCAATGCATCTGAGTGTGGAACAAGCGTTTTGTCTATAATTCCGGCAGCTTCTTTAATGTTTTGATAGACATTTTCAATGGCTAATTTCTCGGCAATTAAATCTAATTTTAGTTTGGAGTTTTCTCTGGTATATTTTTCTACTATTTTAATTTCAGGTTCGAAGAAATCAATCAAGTTTAAATTAAGATCGGAGATTAATGTTGATGTTTTATTTTCAATGATTGAAAAGGAATTGCGTAATAACAAAACTGGATAATTGACATTGTACAATTCAAATAAAGATTTCAATTCCATCCAATATGCTAACTCGCTGCCGCCTCCAATAAATGCTATGTTTGGTAAAATTAGTTCTTGAAACAATGGCCTTAAAACTACATTTGGACTGAACCTTTCTGGAAATTGATTTAATTCGTCAAGCATTTCGTTTTTCGAAAAAATCAAATTGGTATTTACAACTTTAAATCCTTCAGCAGTTTCCTCAATTCTTTCTCTAAAATTATCTTTTAAATAAAACAAATTTATAGGTCGCCCACTTGTTTGAATTTTATAAGCGGAAGGGAATTTGTCTACTGTATTCAAAACCAATTTCTGTGCTTGTTGATTCATTAAATCATCTTGAATAATAGCTTTAAAATATGATTTTAAATCGCCGTTGTCTGGCAATAAAATCAATAAACCAAAAGCATTGAATAAATGATGTACGAATTCGAAAGTTGCGTCTGCTATTGACTTTCCAAGGGTATAATGTGATTTGAGTATTGATATAATTTCTGCACCATGTTGTTCAACAATCAACTGGTTTTCTATTTCTTGAATTAACCGAATGAAGTTGGCATCGATTTTCATTCTGCCTACAGCACCTTTTTGTTCAGTTTGCCATTTTAATTTTTTGCCTTCAATTTCTATTTCGCCCAATTCGTTTAAATCGGCATCCTAGCTACCCATGTAATAAACAGGTACGAAGTGATTGTTGGACATTTTATTGTTCAAATCATCAGCCAATTTTATAGTGTGAATGATTTTGTAGATAAAATATAATTGACCAGTAAAGATATTGGGCTGATGTGCGGTACAAATGGTAAAGGTGTTTTCCTTTAAAAGTAATTCAATATTTTTTTTGGTTTTTTCGCTAGCGTTGTAATTTTCATATTGCTTGCTAAAAACATCAACCAAAAGTTTTCGGTTTGTATTTGAATGTTTACGCGATTCAATAGCTGCTTGAATTCCATCTAAATTGGGTTCGAATTTGTAAAATGGTTTAAGCGCTTCATTTTCATTTAAATAATCAACCACCAAATTGGAAAACGATTTGGTTTGTTGATATTCTATATGTGAAGTTTTTATGTTCAATTTTATAAAATTAAATTACCGTTCCTTCTAAATCATAATCAAAAGCTTTCTCTATTTTAACCTGAACAAACTCGCCAATTTTTAAT
>CALQKL020000042.1 GCA_943331145.2 Chitinophaga pinensis | reverse complement strand
GCTTTCAATACATAAGAAGGTTCTAAAGAAGCTGAAGTACAAGCCGAACCTGAACTTAACGCGATGTTTTTATTGAAGCCCATTAACAAACCTTCTCCTTCTACGTGTTTGAATGAAATATTGGCAACGTGAGGTAAACGATGTTCTATACTGCCATTCACATACGATTCTTCAATTTGCAATAATGCCGCTTGTAATTTATCCCTTAATTTACTGGTTCTAGCTGCATCTGATTCCATTTCAAGCATACAAAGCTCGCAAGCTTTTCCAAAACCTGCAATACCTGGAACATTTAACGTTCCGCTTCTCATACCTCTTTCATGACCGCCGCCGTCCATTTGTGCGGTAACTTTTACTCTAGGATTCTTTCTGCGAACGTATAAAGCGCCAACGCCTTTTGGACCATACATTTTATGTGCAGTAAAAGCCATTAAATCAATGCCATCTTTATTTACGTCAACTGGGATTTTACCTACAGCTTGTGTTCCATCAGTAAAAACCAAAACACCATGCTTGCGGGCAATTGCACTAATTTCTTTCATTGGCATTACGGTTCCAATCTCATTATTTGCGTACATAATAGAAATTAAAACAGTATTGGGTTTGATGGCTGCTTCTAATTCTGCTAGGTCAATTAATCCATCAGGTTGTACTTGTAAATAAGTAACCTCTCCACCTAGTTTTTCTATATGCTTGCAAGTATCAATAACCGCTTTATGTTCAGTTGTAGCAGTGATTATGTGGTTTCCTTTGCTGGCATACATTTCAAAAACACCCTTAATACCTAAATTATCGGCTTCTGTAGCGCCTGATGTGAAGATGATTTCTTTTGGATCAGCACCGATTAATTTGGCAACTTGCTCACGAGCATAATCAACTGCTTCTTCTGCAGCCCAGCCAAAAGGATGGTTTCTACTGGCAGAATTTCCGAAATGATTCAAAAAATAAGGCGTCATTGCCTCTAAAACACGCGGATCCATAGGAGTGGTAGCGTTGTTATCTAAATAAATAGGTAATTGTAGCATATAAAATAATATGAGTTTTTAAATACTCATTAATAACGCGAAATTAGTATAAAAGGTTTTATTTTGCTAGAGTTAATTCAATTCAATTCATTAAATAACGGATTTCGTAAACATCTATTAAACTTTTGAACTAAATATGCAACAAGTTGAACATATCGGCATAGCCGTTAAAAACCTTGAAGTTTCCATTCCTCTTTTTGAAATGTTGCTTAATACCAATTGCTATAAAACAGAAACTGTTGATTCTGAGAATGTTAATACAGCTTTTTTTCAAACGGGTAGTACCAAAATTGAATTGCTGGAAAGCTCAACAACAGATGGCGTCATTTCTAAATTCATTGAGAAAAAAGGGGAAGGTATTCATCATATTGCTTTCGAAGTGGCTGATATCGAAGCCGAAATGAAAAGATTATCCAATGAAGGTTTTCTGTTATTGAACGAATTCCCAAAAAAAGGTGCCGATAATAAATTGGTTTGTTTTTTACACCCGAAAGGAACAAATGGGGTGTTGATTGAGCTTTGTCAGAGTATTTAATATACAATAGAAAAAACTATAGAATAATATAGAAAGTGAATACTTAGGGAAATAAATCAATTGAAATTATTTGATTAAATTGCTGAATCAAAAAACTTTACAAATGAAAAAAATAATATTTGCTTCTATTCTATTTTCCCTGCTTGGAATTGGTTGCACTAAGAAATTTGATATAACAAAATATTCAGAACCGAGGGGTAAATTCAACAAGTAATTCCCATTAAGATTTGTAACCCCTATCTCAAAAACGGATTCTCCATTTTTTCATCTCCAATATTTGTTTTTTCTCCATGTCCACTATAAACTATGGTTTCGTCGGGTAACAGAAACAATTCATTTTTGATGCTCGAAATCAAAGTGTCTAAATTGCCTCCCGGAAGATCTGTTCGGCCAATGCTTCTATGAAATAAAACATCCCCCCCAATTACAAAATTTTGTGATTTACAATAAAAACTCAAACTGCCGGGGCTATGTCCAGGTGTAAAAATGGAAATCAATTCATCATCATCCAATTGTATTTTTTCACCAGATTCAATATATTTCAACGGGCCAACATAATTGTCAAATGGCATATTGTATATCAAACCACTTGTAGGGGCATAATCCAGCACTTGCTTTTCGTTGGGATGAATTTGAGGAATCAATTTATAAGTTTCAGATATAAATTTATTTCCAAAAACATGATCTAAATGGCAATGGGTATTGAGTAATATTTGTGGTTTCAATTGATTGGATAAAATATATTGAGCAAGAATTTCGCGTTCTTCTTCAAAATAACAGCCTGGATCAATGACAATACAATTTTTAAACTCATTGTATAGCAAATATGTATTTTCTTGGATTGGGCTAAATTGAAAACATTGAATGGTAAACATTGAAAGAATTTTGTTTTAAGGATTAATTTTAATCAACTAATTTAGTATTTATTAATACGAAACCGATTATGCCAAAGTTCAGTAGATTATTTTTGTTTTCATTTTTTTTATGTTGTTTTTTCAACAATATTAATGCTCAGGTAAATGCCGTAACATTTGGCAAAAACAGGGTTCAGTTTAAAAAATTGAAATGGAATTATTATCAATCAGACAATTTCAATGTATATTTTTATTCTAATGGACAAGAATTGGCCAAATATGTATTACAAGTAGCTGAGAAAGAATTATCAGATATTGAACAAGCTGCAGAATATAGTTTACAAAGAAGAGCAAACATTTTGGTTTACAACAACTACAATGATTTTCAGCAATCCAATGTGGGATTAAATACAGATATTTTAAACAGTGGAAGTTCTACCCAACTGGTAAACAATAAAATGTTGGTTTACTTCGATGGTCATCATGAAAAATTAAAAATAAAAATCAGAGAAGGCATTGCGGATGTGATTACAAAAAACATGCTTTTTGGTGATAATTTAGGAGAAGTTGCCAGCAATCAAACTTTTTTAGATTTGCCCAAATGGCTTACTGCTGGATATGTTGCATATTTGGCAGAGCATTGGAATACTGCATTAGACGATGAATTAAAAGGAGAAATACTAAGTGGTGATTACAAGAAATTCTCAAAATTCAGTGCTGCAAATCCTTCTTTGGCGGGGCATGCATTTTGGTATTTTATTGAAGAGAAATACAAAAAAGAAAACGTGACATTTTTTCTTTACGTTGCCCGCACAAATAAAAGCATCAACAAAGCAAGTTTACAAATCACTAAAAAATCCTTCAAAGCTTTGCTCGCAGAGTTTATGATTTATGAAGTAGAGAAATACGAAAATGATTTAAGAAAAAGAAAGGCCTATCCCAAAGGCAGTTTTGTAGATGGCTTTGATATTACACCTCAAATAGATTATTATCGATTTAATGTTAATCCAATTAAGAAGAACAATTCATACTTGGTAACGCAATATAAAAAAGGAATTGTACGTGTATTATTAAACGATGAATATGAAAACACTACGATGTTAAAATTTGGCATCAGAACAACTCAAAAAAACATCAACCCAAATTATCCGATGATGGCTTGGGATCCAAAAGGAACAAAATTTACGATTGCCTATTCTGACAGAGGAAAGCTGCTTTTACTTTTATTTGATGCTATATCAAAAGAAAAAAAATGGGAAATTGATTTAACAGACAAATTAGATCAAATTCAGGATATGAAATACATGCTCAACAGCAGAACATTATTATTATCTGCAGTGAAGAATGGACATACCGACATATTTACTTTTGATTTAGAGAAGGAAAAATTAACTCAAATTACAAATGATGTTTATGATGATTTGGATGCCACATTTGTAAGCTTTCCAAATAAAACCGGAATTGTATTTGCAAGCAATCGCCCAACAGCAACAGCAGTAAATGGCGATACTATATTGCCAAGTAACAATAGATACAACATATTCATGGTGACAAATTTTGGCGATAAGCCAGAGTTGAATCAGATTACCAAACTAACGGATATAAATTATGGAAATGCAAGATATCCTGCGCAATATAATGTCAATCATTTCACTTTTGTAAGTGATGAAAATGGCATTGCAAATAGGTACGCTGGATTTTTTACAACAAAAAATTTGGGAATGGACACTTTGATATTAATTGGTGATGACATTCTGCATAACCCAAGTAAAACTGAAGTAGACAGCGCATTACAAGCACAACAAAAAATCGAAATAGATTCAGTAGCCATTGTATCTATGACCGCCGATTCTACATATACATTTCCATTAACAAACTATGAAAGCAGTTTAGCAGAAACCAAATCAGCTGGAGATGAAAGAATTTTAAGTGAAGTAACGCGTTCGGGTAATGAAAAGAATCTTTACAAATTAAAACTTGATGCAAACGCACTTTCCAAAAGAAATGTAACTGCTCAACCTACAGAATTTGGAAAAAAATTAATGCGTGAAAGCAAGAAAACAAAAGTTACAGGTGCAAAAAATGTTTCAGAAAATGATGTAAAACTAAAGCCAGAATCTGAGTTTCAAAATGAGTTTGAAAAAGAAAAAACGGATAGCACCGCTGTTGGTACAACAATATCATCGTTATTAGTAACAGACGAAAACAATGTACTTGATCGTGCAAAACTATATGCCTATAAGCCAATAAAATTCTCTGCAGATTTTGGTTCAGCAAGCTTTAGTACAACGGTATTATTTAATAAATACCAACCTTATGGTGGAGGATCAGGCCCAATCATGTTGAGCAGCAATACGCCATTGAATGGTTTAATTACTTTAGGTACTTCTGATTTAATGGAGGATAAAAAAGTATTGGGTGGATTTAAAATAGGCACCAATTTAAAAGATAACGAATGGTTTGTAAGTTATCAAAATGTAAGAAGAAGAATAGATTGGGGTGTTTCGTATTACAGAAATGTTTTGGGAACAGATGCAAATATTGTAGACAGACAAGGAAACATTGTTGCTATATACCCTGGCAAAATGGTAACTAATTTTTACATGGGGAATGTGAGTTATCCATTTGATGAAGCCAAAAGCATACGTTTGTCATCTGGCATTCGTTCAGATTTGATGGCAGTTTTAAACGTTGATCAATTGAGTGCTTCATTTAATAATCAATCAAAAATATATTCAAACACACATTTAGAATATGTACACGACAATTGTTTGAATAAGATGAACAATATTTGGAACGGCCTTCGTTATAAAGCATTTATTGATTGGAATCGTCAGGTAAAGGGATTGGTAGAAGGTGTTGGGGCTACGATGTTTAATTTCGGATTTGATGCAAGATATTATTATCCCATTTATAAAAACTTCATTTGGGCGGGACGTGCTGCTGGAGATTTCAGTTGGGGGAATCAAAAAATTATTTATTATTTGGGTGGTGTAGATGGCTGGTTGATGTTTGGCAACAATGTAAAGCCTGGTACTACTAAAGAGCGCTATTTCAATAGCTCAAATGCACCAGCACAAGATGCAACATATGCTTTTCAAAGTTTGGCGTTGAATATGAGGGGATTTATTCAAAATGCAGCGAATGGAAATAATGCCGTTGTTTTAAATAGTGAATTTAGACTACCAGTTCTATCAACCATTTTTGATAAGATTTCTAACAATGCATTTTTAAGGGATTTGCAAATTACACAGTTTATTGATTTAGGATCGGCTTGGAATGGTGCAGTAAAAAAAATAAAGCGCCCAGAAATCACCTATAACACCCCAATTATATTGCCTAACGGAGATCAAATACCTGGACCAGTAACCGTAAAATTAAAAACAGGTGGTGTCGGTCCGTTTGTGGGTGGATATGGTTTTGGCGCAAGAAGTACACTATTTGGATATTTTATGAAATACGATATCAGTTGGCCAATGAATACTTTCTTTGGAGGCAAGCCGGTAATGTATGTTTCTTTGGGATTGGATTTTTAGAGATGGTGTAAAAAAATCGTTTTCTTAATCAAGTCAAAATTCAAAAGTAAAAATTCAAAATTGATTGTACTCAAATTTTAAATTTTCATCTAAAATTGCAGATTTTTTTTACTTTTTACTTTTTTACTTTTAAATTTTAAATTTTATCTCCATCCAACACCTCTAAAACAATTCCACAAGCCTTTTCAATTTCAGCATCTGAAATATTTAATGGTGGAGCTATCCTTAATGCATGTGCTGCAAATAAAAACCAATCTGTAAAAACGCCCTTTTCTATCAAAGCGTCTATAACTTTTTTATTTGTTTCGAATGAGTCAAAATGTACTGCTATCATTAAGCCTCTGCTTGATATTTTATTTATTTTTTCATGCTTTAATAAAGACAAAAAGAGCTGCTCTTTTGAACTTATTTGGTCAATAATTTTATCATCTAACAACACATCAAAAGCCGCTAATCCTGCAGCACAAGAAACTGGATGACCACCAAATGTATTGATATGTCCAAGTACTGGATTGAATGTAAATGAATCCATTATTTTTTTATCCGACACAAATGCACCCAAAGGCATTCCGCCGCCCAAAGCCTTTCCGAGCAATAAAATATCTGGCACAACATCAAATTGTTCAAATGCCCACAAAGTTCCGTTTCTGCCAAAGCCACACTGTATCTCATCCAGAATAAGTAAAGCGCCCATTTCAGTACATCGTTTACGTAATGCCGTTATCCAATTTTGTTGAGGTAAATTAACCCCTGCTTCTGCTTGAATTGTCTCAGCAATTACACAAGCAGTTTCTTCTGTAATTTGGCTCAACGCATCAATATCATTATAATTTAATTGAGTAACTCCTGGCAATAAGGGACGAAATGCTTTTTGCCAATATTCGCTACCCATTACACTTAGTGCACCTTGTGTGCTTCCGTGATATGAGTTTTTAAATGAAACAATTTTTGTTCGACCTGTATATCGCTTCGCTAATTTCATAGCGCCTTCCGTTGCCTCACTCCCGCTCGCTGTAAAAAAAACAGCGTTTAAATTTTTAGGTAAATAGGTAGTTAATTTCGTTGCATAATCTACTTGTGGGTTTTCTACAAACTCCCCATAAACCATAATATGCAAATATGCTTCTGCTTGTTTTTTAATGGCATCAACAACTTTAGCATGACAATGTCCAATATTACAAACGCTTATTCCAGCTATCAAATCAATAAATTCCTTTCCATCTCCATCCCACATTTTACTGCCCGATGCTTTTACAATGTTTAAACAAAGCGGCGCTTCGGAAGTTTGTCCAACATGTTGAAGAAAAAGATGTCTGGCGTTCATATAAAATAATAATGATTAAAAAACAAAATCGGTTTATGTAATTTTACGCAAGTTATACCTTTATCAAGAAAAAATATTTTCAATTGATTTTGGTAACTAAGAAATGAAAATTAAAACTCAAACAATATGGCTTATATTTTTCCGGTAAATGATAAACATCCCCAAATGGGTGAAAATTGTTTTATCGCCCCAAATGCAACAATAGTGGGAGAAGTAACAATGGGAAACGATTGCAGTGTTTGGTTTAATGCAGTAATTAGAGGTGATGTAAATAAAATCACCTTAGGCAATAAAGTTAATGTTCAAGACGGGGCAATTATTCATTGCACCTATCAGAAATGTGGCACTATTGTCGGAAATAATGTAAGTATTGGCCATAATGCCATTGTACATGGGTGTGTAATCCATGAAAACGTATTGGTGGGAATGGGTGCAATTATTATGGACAATGCACAAATAGGAAGCAACAGCATCATTGCAGCAGGTGCAGTAGTATTGGAAAATACCATTGTTGAACCAGGCAGCATCTATGCTGGAGTTCCTGCAAAAAAAGTTAAAAACATCAGCGAAGATTTAATACGTGGCGAGATAAACCGCATTGCAAATAATTATATGATGTACAGCGATTGGTTTAAATTAATTGAAAAGTAAAAATTCAAAATTTAAAAAATTCTATTCAAGTAATTTCACTTTTGACTTTTAACTTTTAATTTTTGAATTTTAACTTGAAATTCAAAAAAAAATATTCATCTTCAAAAAAAATAAAACAATGAAAAATATTTTACTCACTTTATGCGTTATTGGTTTATTAAGCAGTTGTTCGATGTTACGACCTCGTAAAACGGGTTGTCCCACAAGTGGCGCAGCTATAGGAGCCGAAAGATTAGCATCTGGAGACCCTAAAGCCATTCGAGCATCAAACAAATCAAAATTTAAAGGGAAACGGAAAGTTTATTAAACCATGTAATCGATTCTTTAACCAATATAAAAAACCAAAATCTATGTCGTACCAACTAAAAACTAAATCCGGAGCAACCGAAGCTGTAATTGATGACAACTGCGGTATCTCAAAATTTTATGCCATTGCACATTTACTTTCAGAAGATCTTCAGGTGATTTTTTTAAACCAAATAGATGACACTGAAACATTGGATTGGGATTTCAAATACAAAGAAGAATTCCTCACTTTACATTACAATATTTTTGAAGGGGTGCGTATTTTTCCTCAAGAATTAAAAAGTAATTTATACAAAAAAGAAAGTGCAGTTATGGAAGTTGCACATTTTCTGGAAAGAAACATTTATTAATCAATAATTCTTTTGCTGAATAGAATCTAAAATATTCAAGTAACTCACATATCTATTATAATCAATGCTGTTATCATTAACAGCATTTTTTATGGCACATGACGGCTCATTAATGTGAATGCAATTATTAAACTGGCATTGGTTCATTAAGGCCTTCATTTCAGGAAAATAATGCGCCAATTCATATTTGTCAATTGCAAATAAACCAAGCTCACGTATTCCGGGCGTATCAATCACTTTTCCACCTATGGGCAAATCAAACATTTCAGCAAATGTTGTCGTATGCATTCCCTTTCCACTCCATTCACTAACATCTTGAGTTCTTAATTCAAATTCGGGAAAGAGCATATTGATAAAAGTTGATTTCCCTACACCCGAGTGGCCACTTAGTAAGGTCGTTTTATTTTGCAAAACCGATTTCACTTCTTCAATCCCTTCATTGGTATGCAAACTAATGGCTTTGATTTGATAACCAATTTGCTCGTATACTTTTTTTACATGCTCTAATTTTAATTGGTCTGTCTCATCTAACAAATCAATTTTATTAAAAACAATAATTGCCGGTATTTGATAAGCCTCTGAAGTTACTAGAAAACGATCCATAAATCCAGTAGATGTTTTGGGGTCTTTTATTGTGGCAAACAACAATGACTGATCTAAATTAGACGCAATGATGTGATGTTGATTTTTATTGTGTGGTGAGGTTCTAGTAATGTAATTTTTCCTAGGAAATATTTCCGTAATAATTGTGCTTTCAATATCTTCTTCATTTTCGATATTGACCACATCCCCTACTGCCAAAGGATTTGTAGATGTAAAACCATCAATTTTGAACTTTCCCTTTATGCGCGCATTATATACTTTTCCGGATTCATTTTTTACGATGTACCAGCTTCCTGTTGATTTATATACGGTTGCAATCATGAATTAATTTTATGAAAGATATTTTCCAACAATAGGCATTCTTCGTCCTACACCAAAAGCTTTTGATGAAACCCTAATTATCGGACAGAATTGATTTCGTTTGTATTCATTTATGTTAACCATTTTTAAAATCCGATCTACTAGCGCTGAATCGTACCCTAAATTTTTTATTTCCTGAGGTCCTTTTACATGTTCAATATATTGATACAAAATATTGTCGAGAACAGCATAATCAGGCAAACTATCACTGTCTTTTTGATTGGGACGAAGTTCTGCACTTGGTGCTTTTATAATGATATTGTTAGGAATGACTTCTTCGTTTGCATTGATATAATTCGCTAAAGCGTATACCTGCATTTTATAACAATCGCCCAACACGCCAATTCCACCAGCCATATCACCGTAAAGTGTTCCATATCCTGTAGCTAGTTCGCTTTTGTTAGATGTGTTGAGTAAAATAAAACCAAACTTATTAGCAATAGCCATTAATAAATTTCCACGTGTTCTGCTTTGAATGTTTTCTTCTGCAATGCCAAATTCCGTTCCATCAAAAAGCGGATTCAATTCGTTTAAAAATGCGTCATTGATATTTTGTATGGGAAAAATATGAAAAGGATTTTCAAGGTTTTTGCTGAGTTGAATTGCATCATCAACCGAATGTGTACTCGAAAAAGATGAAGGCATTAATACCGCTGTTACATTTTCTTTTCCTAAAGCATCTACCGCTAAAGCTAAAGTAACAGCGCTGTCTATTCCTCCACTACTGCCCAAAATTGCTTTTTTGAATCCCATCTTTAAAAAATAATCTTTGATGCCTAATACAAGGGCATTATAAATCAAATCTATATTCAAATTGGGCATTAGATTTTCAGGAAATAATTGCTGATCTAAAATTGTATTGTTTTCAATAGGAGTTTCAAGAATAATAGTATTGTCATCATTTAATGTAAACGATTTAAAATCTGTTTCAAAAGATTTAAGCTGACCGCATACTTGTGCATTTTTATCCATTACTATTGAGCCCCCATCAAATACAATTTCAGTTTGACTTCCAACGGCATTACAATAAAACATTGGGATTCCGTATTTCAATACATTTGCTTTAATGATGGAAAGCCGGTCTTCCTGATGCGTGTAATCAAAAGGAGAAGCCGATAAATTAATCATCAAATCGGGTTGTTGATGAATCATCATGTCCATTGGACAAATTTTATACAAAGGATTTTCATCAATATTCCAAATGTCTTCGCAAATGGTAACAGCAATTTTCTTTCCTTTAAAATGAATTACATTCCATGCTGTAGCTGGTTCAAAATATCTGTTTTCATCAAATACATCATAAGTTGGCAAACAAGTTTTTTGAATCACTTGTTGAATTTTTCCATCGAATAAAAAATATGCTGCATTAAATAAATCCTTACCTAATTTACTGGGATTTTTTTGCGGAGCACCTATCAATACTGCAATCCCATTGGCTTCTTTGCAAATCAATTCAATACTTTGCAAACACTTTTCTATAAAGTCACTGAAATATAAAAAATCTCTTGGCGGGTAACCACATATACAAAGCTCACTAAACACAATTAAATCGCCTTGTTTAGATTTGGCTTCTTTTATCGCTTCAATGATTTTGTTGGTGTTACTTTCGAAATTACCGATGTGATAATTTTGTTGCGCTAAAAATATTTTCATTTAAACTAACTTTACCCTGAAATTTAAATTCACTGTTTGTAAAGTTAATTCATTTGTATGCGATTAGAAAGAAGTTTGCTTTTATGTTTATTATTTTTTTCCTGTAATTCAAAAAAAAATACTCCTGATGTTTCTGATATAAAAATCAAAATTGAAACCATTCGATTTGAAGAAGCGTTTTTCAAAATCGATACAACAAATACACTTATGGAACTAGGAAAAACCACCAATAAATTTCCTGATTTCGGTACATTTTTTTTATCCAATTTATTAAATCTTGATCCTAAATGGCCTGATTCACTTGTTTCAAATATTATAAACGAATATATTAAAGCATATAAACCAATATATGATACAAGTCAAATCATATTTAATGATTTTAGTAAATACGAAAACGAAATAAAATCTGGATTGCAATTTTTAAAACACTATTTCCCGAAATATAATTCACCAAATCAAATCATTACATATTTAGGGCCACTTGATGGATACGGCGATATCATTACTGCTAATGCTTTTGTAATTGGTATACAACATCATCTGGGGAAAAATGCGTCTTATTACAACACCAGTATTGCATCAGAAACATATCCACCATACATCTCAGCAAGATTTGAGCCAAGTTATATTTCAATCAATTGCATGAAAAATGTAGTCTTAGATTTATTTCCAGAAGCATTTGAAGAAAAATCATTGGTGACACAAATGATTGAAAAAGGTAAAAGATTATACATGCTTGAAATGTTGCTACCGGAAAAGCCGGAATATCAATTGATTGGTTACACGCAAAAACAAATGGAGGATTGTAATGCCCATGAAGCTTCAATATGGAATTTATTTATTCAAAATAATTTATTACAAAGCACCGACTATAATATGATTAGAAATTATATTGGCGATAGTCCAAAGACACAAGAATTGGGTGATGCATCACCAGGTAACATCGGTTCTTATGTGGGATGGCAAATTGTAAGGAAATACATGTCTAAAAATTCGAAAATTAAACTCAACGAATTAATGACAAAAGATGCTGATGAGATATTAAGTGAGGCGAAATATAAACCTTAAGCTTGCGCCAAATCAAAGTTTTTCTTATTTACCACTGGCGATTTACCCAATTGATACATTACCCTGAAATGTGAGGCTAAAGCTTCATACATGGTTGGATAAGAATTGTATGGCAAATTAAATTCCTTGCATTTTTGATGAACAATTTTACTAATAGCAGGATAATGAACATGACTAACTTTTGGGAAAAGATGGTGTTCAATTTGAAAATTTAATCCCCCTACAAACCAAGAAATCATTTTATTATTCATCGCAAAATTGGCGGTAGTTTTTATTTGATGCTCGGCCCAAGCCGTTTCAAGATGTTTTGTAGTATCTAATGGAATATGCTCAAACTCTGTATTTTCAACAACATGAGCCAATTGAAAAACGAACGATAAGGTTAAACCCATTGCCATATTCAAAGCAAAAAAACCAATCAACCAGCCTAGCCATCCGAAAGATATTATTGGAATAATGATAAAAACGGTTAAGTAATACAATTTTGTAACCCAAAAAATGATATGCTCTTTGGTGTTCATTTCCCAAGCGTCTGTGGTATATATTTTACGTTTAAAATACTTTGTAAAATCCATTACAAAAATCCAAAAAATAGAAGATAATGAATAAACAGGGGTAAGATAGATGTACTGAATTCTATGCATTGGAACCCAAGTTTGCGATTCGCATTGACGGATAATTGGACTTTTTGCAATGTCATCATCAATTCCATCAACATTAGTGTACGTATGATGAATGATATTGTGTTTTTGTTTCCAGAAAAATGAATTTGCACCTAAACCATTTGAAGCAATTAACCCTAAAATATCATTGAGTTTAGTATTGTTGCTATAACTACCATGATTTGCATCATGCATAACCGAAAACCCTATACAAGCAAAAATAAATCCAAGTAAAATGGCCATTAAAATAGAAACATATATCGGCATGCTTATAAAAAACAAACTGAAATAAATGGAAATAGCTGCAGAAATCAAAACAATGGTTTTGATATATAAACGATAATCGCCCGTTTTTGAGATTTTGTTGGTTTTGAAATATTGATCAACCTCAGATTTTAAACTAATAAAAAATTGATTGTTGCTGTTGTTGAACGTTATTTTAGACATATAGTAAATTAGACAATGGATAGATTCCGAAAAGTTTCCGAGAATAAAGGTAG
>CALQKL020000041.1 GCA_943331145.2 Chitinophaga pinensis | reverse complement strand
CCACAATGGCGTTTTTCTAAATTTACCATATTCAGAATGTCCGATCACATATTCTATTGGATATTTTTTAGACAAGTAATTAATCAAAGCGATGTTTGCTGCTACTTGTTTTTCTGTAAGCGGATTTGAAACACTGCCAATGTTTTCAATACCAATAGCACAATAATTTAATCCAATGGTATGCCTTGCAAATAAAGTATCCGCAAGCAAATGATATATCGTTCCATCACGATCTATTAAATAATGCGATGAAACATTCAAATTGCTTTGCTTCTTGTTGTAGGACCTGCCTGTTTCAATTGTTGTGTTATTGAAATAATTAAAAACACTTTTAATGGTGCCGCCATCTGTAAAATGCAATACAATTATTCTTGGCGTGATGATTGGTTTTTTCAGATTTAAACCATGACGATTTTGTAAATATTCAACACTAAGTTTTTTTCGCTCCTCAGAATAACTAATGGGTTTTTCTACAATACGTATGGATGGAATAGAATCGTTTTTGGCTATCGCAACATGTGAAATGGCAATGAAAACAAAAGCCAATATTGATTTATACATTATGACTTTTATTTTTTAATAAAAAATGGCACTTGGTGCGTTGGGGTTTCTACCTTGAATTCCATCATACCATACATCGGTTGAAAATGCAGCACTTTCCGCAATATACCATTTGCTCCCAATTTTTTTAAACAAGGCTTCTACATGACAACAATCTTCCCCATCACCTAATCTAATCGATTTGCCATCCTTCCTTGTTGCATCTCCCATAAACCATGCATAGTTATTTCCTACTTTAAAATGATTAACCACAAATACAAACTCTTGACGATAACCCTCGTAAAGTTTTGCCCTTAATATATCCAGCATCATTGTTCGATCCGCTAGATTTGAATTGTTTTTTACTTTATAATCCAAAATTCTTTGCGCTTGTGAAAATGAAAACATCATTAAAAGCAATGAAACAAATAAAGTCCTTTTGATAGCCATCTTTATATATTTTTTAATAACTAAATAAGTTGAATTTTATAAATTAAAAATAAGATTTTAAAACATATTTTCTAATAAAAAGAATTGTGTACTGCTTTTTATAACGCTTTTCTCTTTTTTAAGTTTTTTGCCCAATTCAAATATTTATAACAAGCATTAAAACCTCAATAACATTATTGCATTGGAAAATTGTAATCTTTTATGATGCTTGTTTGAATTAGCTGTTTTTCTTCCGCTGTTGCTATATTCGGTTGTCTTGATTGCGTCATGAAAGTATACACAGGTTGAAACTGAATTATTCTACCTTTTAGAAAATAACAATTTAAGAAAAAGGCTTGCCTCACACCAATTCTATGGATTTGGTCGAATAAAAAATTACCTGTCCCAAAGAAAATGGGCTTGTTATGGTATATAGCAATCTCCTGTGCTTGATGTGCTTGAGAACCAATCACAACATCAGCACCCATATCAATTAAGTTTTGCGAAATCTTACGTTGGCTTTCTGTGGGTTTGTAAGAATCTGTCTCCGTAAATTGAACACATACAATCAAATAACTTGTACCTGCTTTCTTTAGCGAATCAATTACAAATCGGGCGCGTTGTTCGTTGTATCGCATTGCGCCCATAATTTTTTTGTCGGTGCATTCTCCCAAGGGACATACTTCATTGAATCCAACCCAGGCTATTTTTTTACCGTTTTTGAGTGTTTTAACCAAAGGCCTAGAAGCTTCACCCTCATTGGCACCTCCTCCAAAATAAGACATGTTATTTTTACCATACCACTCTAACGTTTTTAGATACGCTGCTGTACCAAAATCTAAATTATGGTTGCCCGTTAGTTCGATTACAGAAGCTTTCAATCTTTTCAACATTTCCATGTGGTTGGATTGGGTAGCAAACTGATACTTCATGGTAGCGTAATTGCAAGTATCCACCATACTTACTTCATTGCTGATGTGTACTAAGTCGGGATTATTAAAATAGGGTTGAAGTGATGAAAGGTACCAATCAATCCCACGATTATTCAAAACAGTTCCTGCGCTTCGGGTTATAGCCGTTACGCCAGTGTGCATATAATGCGTGATGTCTTTTTTGTGATCAAAACTGGTTTGATTGGTTGTCATCCATAATGGATATGTTGTAGGATTTGAAAAATATGGAATGCCGTCAACATTTTTGCAAAGGAATCTTGCATCTACAGAATCAATTCCAGTGAGCACCAAGGTCTTGCCATCTTTCAAATCAAACGACGATAAATTAATTTTTCGTGGAGGTTTAGATAATTTGAATTTTTTTTGCGTCCAATCTGCTACGTCTTGGGTGCAAGCAATAGACCCGTTCATAAGTCCTATGAGAATGCTATCCTGTGAAATGTTATCCTGTAGATTTAGAAAAGATCCAAGTAATAATACCGGTATGGTATCGATTTGATTTATCTGATTTTTAGAAATATCTATTTTGTCCTCTTTTGAAGATAGTCCATACCAAGAGACAATTCCAATAATGGGAAGAATAAGTAATAGTTTGGCTACTCTTTTCATGTTTAATTATTCGATATTGATGAATATCATTTGATCATTTGGATGTAAAAAATCTTTCTTAAATATAGTACCTATCGAAAAGACGCAGGTTATGTTAATAATAAAAAAGTGCAACTTTTGGAAATTAGAACGCTAATTAAGCAGTTTGATAAATTACTATTCCGAAACAACCCAAGTTATTGGTTGACGTTTGTAGGAAGTTACGTTTCTTCCATTTTGAATAGCTGGTGTCCATTTACCAGAATTTATGATGACTCTTACTGATTCTTTTTCCATGCCAAATCCGTGTTTGGTTTCCGCTACTACATCACTTACACTTCCATCTTTTGCCACAATAAAACGAACAATCACCATATATTGTCCTTTTGGCGCCCCATTAGATCCTGGCACGTCTGTGTTTAAATTGTTTTGTAAATATCGTCTCCAACTACCGTCTCCTCCAGCATATCCTGCTTCAAATTCCACCTTGGTAAAAATCTTGTGTTCTGCTGAATTTTGTTCTGCTGAATTAATCTTTTGTAAAGCCAATACACCAACTTGATCTTTGTATTTTAATAGAAGGGTTAAAAAACTCAAAGGAATTATTTTTTTCAACTCATAAATTTTTAAACTTGAAAGATTTGCCCAAAGTTTTTTAGCTTCAATTCTATCTATATCTAATGTCTGCACTTGAGAATTTCCATTTTCTGTAATATTAATATCCCATTTCCCTAAATCAGCATTATATTTATTCAAATCGAAATCCACTTTAATGCTTGTTGGATACAAATAATAATTGCTTTCTAAGATATTTAACCGTTGTTGCAAAATACTAATCTGTTCATTCTTAGAGTTTTCATACTTCGATTTAATATTATCTATTCTAAGATAATACTCCTGAGTTGTTTCAAATGCATCTTTAGGATTTGCAGTGGAATCTTTTATAAACTGGTTATCTAGATTAATTTTAATGGTTTTTATATTGTAAATTATTTTTTTATAGGCATCAAAATCAGCTTGATTAAAGGGTAATATATTCACACTATCTATATAATATATTTGCTCCCAATACACATTTTCATTAGTATTAGAAATCGTGTTGTTGCTCGTTGAATTGCCATTATTTATTTGAGCAATTGAAAAAAGCGTAGCTGATAATAACACAATAAATATTGAAAAAAATTTCATCGATAGTATTTTAAATTAAAATTGGAATTCATAAGCGCTAAATGAAATAGTAATTCACAACTAATTTTTAGTGATAATTATGACTCGGTTCATCTTTGGGAAAAGAAGGCTGATAAATGAGTTTGTTTGACACAATAAAAATAATTTTAAATCGATTTTAAAATAATATTTGTCTATTAATCCCCATAAAAATACTCATCATACCTTTGGCTGTATAACAACTCTTCATTTACAATTACGATTTCTCCATTAACTTTTTTCAAAATCAATTCTTTTTCCCCTTTGTCGGCATAATTTCCATTGAGTGTACTTACCCAAATTTGCAAGAAACTTACTTTAGTTCTTCCATTTTTATTTAGCCATTTAACCCTAACATTTTCTACATACACTTCTGGAGAAAACTTTCTAAACTCATTTTTTTTGTTTTGAATCCAACCTGAATAATCATAGGTGTTTTTTTCGCCGGTATACGTACGCTTTATACCTCTAAATTCATACGGATCGTATTGTTTTATGTAATTGTCGAAAGTATGGGTTGCAAAAATATTCTTCCAAGTTTCAACAAAATCCAATGCTTCTTTTTCAGAAATTTCCTCCACTACTGGTTCATCTTCATGCTTGGGTGATTCCATTTGGGTTATCGGGGTGGTGTTACTTGTTGAATCTTGTTTAGATTGATTCTCACATGATATTAAAATAAATAATGATAATACGGTGATGATTACATTTTGAGTTTGTTTCATTGTTTTAATTTTTGATATATAACTTTTTTACTATTCGGCTAGACAAATAAAGATAATAAAAATACTTTTGTCCTTTATTGCAAGATGAACAGGACTTTGCTTTCTTATTGTATTTATAAATTTATTTTTTAATAAATCAACAAGCTTAACAATATTAAATTCAATTAACTACTATTTTTTTTTATTTTCGCGACCAAAATACTGTTTTTTCTATTAAAATGAAAAATTATATTATCATATTTTTATTAACCATTAATTTAAAGGTATTTTCTTTTAATATTTTTTTTCATGCCAAAAATGATACTTTAATTGAAAATATCAATTCAATTAATGAGCCTTACTCATTTACAGATTCTGCTACTTCCTCTATTCTCAAGTCTAATCCAATTTTTTCAAATTATTGGGACAACAATCATTTATTTGTATATAAAACGGTAAATTTTGCGGATATAGGTGATACCATTGCCTTGCAACTGCTAAACAACGATGCGGATAATTTTAAGATGAATTGGTATGGCAGTATTTCATCTTCATACGGTAGAAGGTGGGGTAGAAAACATGAGGGATTAGATATACCATTACACACCGGTGATTCGGTGGTAAGCTCTTTTGATGGAATAGTAAGATTTGCAAAATGTACCAGTAGTGGTTATGGAAATTGTATTATTATCAGACATTTAAATGGACTTGAAACGCTTTATGGGCATTTAAGTAAAATTGAAGTATCAGAAAATCAATTTGTAAAATCTGGAGAACTTATTGGGCGAGGTGGTTCTACTGGAAGATCTACTGGTCCACATTTACATTTTGAAACAAGATTATATGATTATTCATTCAACCCTACAAAAATTATCGATATCAATAATTTACAATTGGTAAATGGTACTATGATATTTTCTAAAAAAGAATTATTCTCAGAACATTTTTATACAGAACCCACTGTTTCGGCTACAAGCAAAAAAGAAAAAATCGTTAACTCAAAGGTTACGGCTAATAAGAAAAAAGAAAAAACGAATAAATCAAAAGCTACAGCTAAATCAAAAAAGAACGACAATAAAAAAGGGAAAAAAGAAACGAAAGGAACAAAAAAGGAAAGTCCGAAAAAGTCGAAAAAAGAATCAACTCAGCCAAAAACCAAAACCAAAAAAGACATTTCAAAAGGTAAAAATGCAAAAAAAGCAACTGCTTCAAATGCTAAATTAAAAAAGCCGACTCCGAAATCTGCTCCCAAAAAAACAGATCCGAAAAAAGTAAGTCCAAAAAAAACCGTTACAAAACAAACAAAAGCTGTACCCCCTAAAAAAGCAACTCAAGCAAAACCAAAAAAGAAAAAAAGTTAAATTCATATTTTACTTAAGTGAAAAAACACAATGATTAATTATTCATATTCATAATACAAAAAACATCTTTATGCATTTTATATTTTCTTTGATTAGTATTTTGTTTTTTAGTTGCAATATTAAAGCGGACAATAAAACGAAAAATAATTTTCCCCCAAAAAAGGAAATCATAACCGTATTACCAGCAGTAATTAAGGACACAGTTGTAAAACCAACGCCTTATGAAAATATTAGTTATGAATCCTTATCAAAAATAACTGCAGGATCTGGAACCAAATCTGTCGTATTTAATAGTGCTATGACAAAGCTATACGCAATGAATTTAGAAGGAATGAGCGTGTATGAAATAGATCAAAAAACAAAAAAAATCATCCGATCTTTTAAGTTTAAAGCAACGCCAGGAACGGGATGGGATTATGATAAAAATGTACCAATCAATTCATTCGAAGAAAAACCTGTAGAAGCTTATATAACCAATTCAGATAGTGTATTATGGGTATCGCTACACAATGCAGAAGGAATTGTTCCTATTTTTTTACATCAAGGAAATGTAAATGCACACTCAAAAATTAATGAATCAGATAAATTAATTTATGTTAGAGATAGCGGTAATAAAATTTACGACTCTATTTATGTGCCTATCATAAAAACAGGTAAAACACCTAAAGTAATAACAGGTACCTCAGACAATAAAACACTTTTAGTAAGCAATTGGCATTCTTACAATATTTCTGTTTTGCAAGTAGATATAAAAAAATATCCATTTGCTCAAGTGGTTGCTACAATACCAGTTAGTAGTATTCCAAGAGGAATGGTAATCAATGAAAAAACCAAAAAGACATTTGTGGCCATTATGGGTGGTGCATCTTTAGCCGAAATTGATAATGATACTTGGAAATATAGTAAAGACATTCAAGTTGCAGCCAATCCAAGACATTTGGTTCAAGATGATAGTGGAAGAATATTTGTTTCATATAATAAAATATCACAAATAGCCTGTATTGATCCCAATACTGGAGCAACTTTATTTAGTGCAAATACGTCAATACAACCAAGAAGTATCGCTATTTCAAAAAATAAAAAATTCTTATTTGTTACTTGTTATAACGGGAATAAAGTTGATGTTTTTAAAATCAAAAAAGACGGATTTGAATTAATAAACGAGCTGGATTGTCCGGGAAATCCAGTTGGGGTAGATATTTTTGAAGATAATAACAAGTTAGAAGCCTGGGTTTGTTCATATGAAGGAATAATAACTATATTTTCATATAATAAATCAACTCAATAGAAATATATTATTTACATTTGCCCCCCTTTAAAAAATATTAGCATATGTTTTAATTTATGAAGCAATTTCTTTTTTTCATATCATTGGTATTTATAGGCCCGACTTCTTGGGCTAATAATGGTTTTTCTATCCCATATATAGAAAATCCAAATGATACTTTATTGGTAAATATGAATAAAGTTAATTTGATGGAAGATGAAATCGAGGAAGCAACATCTCTTCAATTTAAATATGCGATCATTTTAGGTGTTAATGTAGAAAGTTTAAAAAATAATGAACTTTTGAATTTTATCGAAAGCTGGTACGGTGTCAAATATTTATATGGCGGCAATACATTGAAGGGAACAGACTGCTCTGGTTTTACTCAAGTACTTTTGAAAGATGTGTATGGAATTTCGACAGACCGAATAGTTGGTGATCAGTACAATAAATGCATTAAAATAAACAGGGCAGAATTACAAATTGGTGATTTGTTGTTTTTTAAACATAAAGACAAATCTTATTTAACCCATGTTGCATTCTATCTTGGAAATAATAAATTTGTTCATGCCAGTGTAAATAAAGGGATAACTATCGATGATTTGAACAGCAAATATTATAGCAATATTTATTACGGTGCTGGAAGACCAAAAAATTAGTTTGTACATCAACAATTTCAAAAATTGAGAAAAAATAAATTAGGGTATGCTGCTGCAATTTCATTGGTTATTGCAAATATGATTGGTGTAGGAATTTTTACCAGTCTTGGTTTTCAATTGTATGATATAAGCAATTACAATTCTATTCTATTGCTTTGGTTGCTTGGAGGACTTCATGCCATTTTGGGTTCATTTTGCTATTCAGAATTAAGTGCAGCTTTCCCAAAATCAGGAGGAGAATATCATTTTTTAAAGATTTCATTTGGCAATTTCACTGGATTCCTTTCGGGTTGGACTTCCGCTATTTTAGGCTTTGCGGCTCCGATTACCGCTGCCGCTTATGCATTTTCAAAATATTTTGGCAATCTTTTTTTAACGGGCTTCCACCCTACTTTAATTTCAATTTTCATCATCGTTTTAATAACCATTATTCATTGCTTTCGCATCAATACAGGTGCAAGATTTCAAGTATTTCTTACAACTGGAAAGGTAATTTTGATTGTAGTATTTATATTGGCAGGGCTTTACATGTTTTTTGAAAACAAGTACACGGATGTACATACAAACTTTGTTTTTTCTAAACAGATTATGTTAGATCTCTTTACGCCAGGATTTTGGGTTGGTTTGATATTTGTCTCATACGCATATTCAGGTTGGAATGCATCAGCATACGTAATTGATGAAGTAGAAAATCCCAAAAAAAATGTACCAAAATCCATCATAGTTGGAACTTTAATTGTTACCGTTTTATACGTGTTGCTAAACTATGTTTTTCTAATTTCCGCAAATGCAGATGAGTTAAGGGGAAAGGAAGATGTAGCGTATATTTCAGCTATCCGAATTTTTGGAAAACACGGAGCGTTAATTGTAAGTTCTGTCATTTCTTTTTTATTAATTTCTACAATTAGCTCAATGGTAATGGTTGGACCAAGGGTTATAAAAAGAATTGCATTGGATTATAATGAATTCAATTATTTTTCTTCCAACAACAAAAACAATGTGCCCATTAAGGCCATCATTTTGCAATCAAGCATTTCAATAGTTTTACTGATAACCAGCAGTTTTGAATTTATTGTAACCTGCATCGGATTTGTATTGTGCATTTTTACAACATTAACTTCCTTGGCAGTAATTGTATTAAGGTGGAAGCAACCGAATGCTGAAAGACCAATTAAAGTACCGCTATATCCACTCACACCAATTCTATTTTCATTATTTAATATTTGGATTATGTTTTATCTTCTGCACAACAAAACGATTGAATCTTTAACCGGGGTTGGATTTGTAGCATTAGGTGGAATCGTTTATTATTTAATAAACTTCAAAAAAAGAGGCATTAAGATTGGCACAGCTGTTTTAATTTCTTGCTGCATTTGCTCTTGCAACAACCAAGATAAAAAAATTAAAGAAGATGAAACGCCAGTTGTAAAAACAGATTCATCAACAAAAACTATAGCATTTAAATACGATACTACATTAAATAATAAAGCGCTATTGCTTTCTGCTATGGATACGTCAAGTTTTGATGGTACAAAAAAAATGCTAGCAAATAATATCAATAACTCATGGAATGCCTGTTACCAAAATGTTTTATCTCCCATTACAAAATGGATGCATGAAGAAAAATATGACAGTTATATAAATTCCAATACTTTGGTTTTTTATCCGTTTAGTGGACCAGATTTTGCATTTGCAAACGCATTTTATCCTGATGCAAAATGCTATATCATGGCTGGATTAGAAAATGCAGGAAATTTGAAATCAAATATTTTTTCTACCAGTAAGCATGATTCGGGGTTTTTAAATAATGCAGAAAAATATTTTTATTTCAGTACAAAATTTGGTTTCTTTCGCACCTTAGACATGGAAAAACAGTTTGAAGAAAAAGGGGTTGCAGATGTAATTGCTTTTTACCTAAAGCGAATGAATTGCGACATTGAATCATTGTCCATATTAAACTGGAATTCAACAACCAAAACATTTACTACAATAACAGACAATACAAATGGTAATGTTTGTTATGCTAAATTTAGACAACCTTCAGGCGTAATATCTGAGTTGTATTTTTTCTCTAAAAACATTTCAGATGAAGGTTTATTAAACGATACAAATTGGCTAGAATGGGTAAAAGAAAAAGCGGGGAATGCTTCAATCGTAAGTTTAACAAAATCTGCTTCTTATCTTATGTCTGTTGAACCATTTAGTGTGGTAAGAAATTTCATTTTAAAAAACTCTGCATTACATATACAAGACGACAGTGGCATTGGGTTTAAATACATTACTGCTTCAAATCGCCCATATACTTTGTATGGTAAGTTTACAAAAGTAATCCCAGTTTTTAAACATTTAATGCAGAACGATTTGGCGTTAAAATATAAAACAGATTCTACGATAAAACCTTTGCCTTTTGCAATAGGCTATAACCTAAAATTTAATGAAACAAATCTTGAAGTAATTCATTAATCAATTTTTAAAAAACTATTTACTATGTCAAAAATGAAATATCAGTTCAGTGTTGTGTTGCTTGTTTTTATGGTGTCTGTAATCTTCAGCAATTGTACATCGAAGAAAAAAGATGCTACAAATGAAACCAACGTGAAAAAAGAAGATACTGCTGTTGTTGCAAAATTAAATACAGATGTTAATTTGAATAATTTTTATGGCATACTTGCTTGTGATACTACTTCGATTGATTTGAATTCAGACATAAGCAAAAAAAATAAGTTTTTGGAAAATTGCACAGCCTCAAATGCTTTATGGAATAAGATGAACACCAATTTGTTGACACCGATTTCAAATTGGAAAAGCAGTGCACTTCCTGAATCTTGTATAAACACTGATTTTTTATTTTATCCATTTTCTGGTCCTGATTTTCTAATCCCCAATACCCTGTTCACACAAACAAAACATATCGTTATGTTTGGATTGGAGTTGCCAGGAAAAGATATGTCTAAATATGGAAATGAATTTGCTTTAAACAGCATGCCATTAATGCAGAAATCATTGCGCGATTATTTTGGTAAGAGTTATTTCATCACAAAAAATATGATGAAGGATTTGAAAAGTGATTCTTTAAATGGCGTTACTCCATTAATTTCTACATTCTTAGTGAAATCAAATTTCAAATTGATCTCCATTAAAAATTTCAAATTGAATGCTGCTGGTGAAAAAGTTTATTTTGAATTTGAAAAAGATACCTTTAGTTATGCAAACATTTATGGTGTTGAAATTAATTACACCAAAGATTTAATAAACAGTTTACAAATTGATTATTTGTCGTTCAATGCTGAAGATCCAAGTATGCAAAATCATCCTGAAATCATGCAGTTTTTCGAAAAAACAATTCCTTCAAATACAGTATCATACTTAAAAAGCGCATCTTATCTTTTACATTATAATGGTTTTTCAACAATCAGAAACTTAGTATTAAATAAGAGTAAGTATGTTTTACAAGACGATACTGGAATTGCAGAAAGATATTTTACAAACGATTGGAAGCTTTCATTATGGGGCGTTTACGAAAAACCAATAAGTGATTTTTCAGGTGTTTATCAAAAGGAACTAGACTCGCTTTATAAAGTTAAAAATCAAGTAAACCCTTTGCCATTTAACATGGGCTATCATTATTTTAATGGTAAACAAAATTTATTATTGGCGGAAAAAAAGTAAGCATTAATGTTGACTAATGAATGCTTAAAAAAACACATAAGGTAAATAACATTAGATGATTTAATTAATCTCCTTTTATGTTTTTTATTTCTGTTGCGCGTTTTTTCATTCTTTGTATATAAATTTCTGCGAAGATTAAATTTAAGCCCCATCCCAACCAAGCAACAATTCGATATACATCCATTGGAGGTATATCTAAAAAATTCATTATTAAAAATTTCCAAATGCGGAGGGTTATTGCAGAAAGGGTAAGCGCATAACTTCTAATCATAAATCTTTCATGTGCTTTAAACGAAAGTTGTCTTGCTTTGATTAAAGCAACTAATGTATAGTATAGCCATAAAAATGACAATAATATAAAAGCTATTTTTGAAATAGTGCCACCATTTGCATAGAAACTCATAATCAAAGCCGCTGGGCCTGTTATCATCAATACATTTATTGAATATGCATACCCAAATATCCTATGCAGTTTTTTATGTTTTTGCAATAAATATTTAGAAAACTGAGTAGCTCCTGCAAATAACACAAATAGACTTGTATAAACGTGAATAAAAAAGGCATAACGCCAATGCTTTATGTGAATGTAATCTTGCTTTATGATCAGGAAGCCAACATCTAAATTGTAAGGAATGTATCTAATGGTAATCCGTAACATTAAAATAATAAAATAAAATAATACTATTAATATTAAAATATTTTTATAGGTAAAGAATTTTTTCATAATTTTATAAATATGAGACTTTTTTTATTTTTAATTACGTTTACAATTTTTAATTTTTCTTGTAATGACAAATCAAGTAAAAAAGATGAAGCCAAATCCCCAATTGAAAAGGAGGCTAAATCAAGTCTTACAAATCAAGATATTTGTGGCTCTTATGTAGGTGTTTTTGGAGAAGATCCACTAGATAACAAAATCAGGTTATTAATATCAAAAGTTGAAGATAACACAATTGAAGGCCGAACAATTGTGGGTGGTAATGATCGTCCATTTTCGGGAAGCATAAAAAAGGAAAACAACTTATTTTTAATTACAGCGTCTGAACCTGGTGATGATAAATATGATGGGGCTTTTGAGTTTCAAATTGATGAAAATAAACCAGAAGAATTAACTGGAACTTGGACTCCTTTTAAGAAAACGGTGTCGCCTAAAAAATATACACTTAATAAAAAATCATTTACTTATAACCCTCAAGCTGGGCAATACCCCCAAACTTCTACCTCAGTTTTAGCGACTAGTGACGTTGAAAATTTAGATAAGCAAACATTAAGCTACATGCGTAATGAAATTTTTGCAAGACATGGTTTTTGCTTTAGAAAAAAGGATATTAGAATGATGTTTGAACTAGAAGATTGGTATGTTCCAAATACTGTAGATATAAAAAATTATTTAACAGACATTGAAATCAAGAACATTAAATTAATTCAACGATATGAAAAGTATGCTGTTGATTATGGTGATGATTTTGGTAGATAATTACTCCTTTTTATACCCTAATTAAATTAATCCAGTTATTATTTAGTGCTGAAAACATTGAAGTCATAATTTAAATGAAGAAAGTCATAATTTATTTTTGTTTCTTATTCTTGATAAAAACATCCAATGCCCAGTCATTACCAAATTTTGAAACAATTACGGATTCAACACTGCAACATATTTTACTTAATAAAGATCCTTTATTAGATCAAGTATTAAAAAACCCATCGAAGTATTATTTTCAACTCATCTACACAAAAGTTGAAAAGCATGCTGATAAAATCAATTACCATACCTATTCCATCAATCAAGGAAATCAATATTATTACCCAGCAAGTTTAATTAAATTCCCTTTGGCTTTCGTTGCGCTAGAAAAACTAACAAGTATAAAAGATTCCGGAGTTAATATCAATGACCGCATTTCTGTAAATACATGCAGTTGTGATTTTGCAACCAATAATTATGTTTCAAAACATAAAAACCCAACCATGTTGCAGTTTCTAAGAGAAATGATGATAATGAGTAACAATGATGCGTATAATCTCTACTTTGATTTTGTTGGTAGAGACTTATTTAATTCAAGAATGCAATCAATGAATATTTTCGAT
>CALQKL020000040.1 GCA_943331145.2 Chitinophaga pinensis | reverse complement strand
TTAGGAAATACCAACTTCAAAAGTGCAACCAACCAAGCGCCTGAATATGCACAGCCAGGTGAAGAAGGTGTTGAAGGCATAAAAGTTTTGGAGCTTAAAGTATTGGCAGACGTCGGTTTGGTAGGATTTCCAAATGCAGGAAAATCAACGTTGCTTTCATGTATCACCGCTGCAAAACCTAAAATTGCAGATTATGCGTTTACGACTTTAGTACCTCAGTTGGGTATGGTGGAATATCGCGATTCACGAAGTTTTTGTATTGCCGATTTGCCTGGAATTATTGAAGGTGCCGCTGAAGGAAAAGGTTTAGGACATCGGTTTTTACGTCATATAGAAAGAAATGCCGTTTTGCTTTTCTTGATTCCTGCAGATAGTAAAGATCATCGCAAAGAATTTGAAATTCTCCGATTAGAACTCGAAAAATATAATCCAGAAATGCTTCAAAAAGATTTTGTAATCGCTATATCAAAATCAGATATGCTTGATGATGAATTAAAAGAAGCCATTGCAGCAGAGTTGCCAAAAAACATTCCACATGTTTTCATTTCATCAGTTACAGGCTATCAATTGCCCAACTTGAAAGATATCCTTTGGAACACATTGAACAAGCCCGTTCTCTAGTTTATTAAAATTTAAAATTGGAAATCTAAAAAAGAATTGCCAATTTTACGTTAAATGTACTTACCCGAAAACAAACCAAATCAACCATTCACTGTACTTTTTACTATTTGTACAGCAATTAGCATCATGATTTTGCTATGTGGCTGTCCTTATCACACCACTTTCCCCATTGAAAAAACACCGCAAGTAGAAGTTAATTTCAGTTATTTGGGTAAATGGAAAGGAAAGTTAATTGATGAAACTGGTAGCAATACAAAAGCCGTTAAATTAGACATCTCAAAAGCCGATGATTTTAATTATTCTGTTGTTATTACTGGGAAATTTCAAAACATTATTTACAAGAAAAACGTTGAAGACACTGTATATGCAACGATGTTTATGAGTATGATCAACAACAAACAAATTGCAAATGTAATGTTTGATAACCGCGTATTCTTTGCAGATGTTTCCTACCAAAACGATCAAATTTCTTTTTTACCATTGGCAGAAAATTTCACCAGCTTCTTTGTGAAAACGGATGCTGAATTGAAAAATAGAATTGCTTACCATTTCAAAACAAGATTACATCCACTGTACGAAGAATCTTTTTGCTTGCGCAACCTGACAAGGGTTATTGACGATACAAAATAAATCAGTTCGTTTTTTTGTAATTATGATTAGTTTGAAAGCATAAAAGTTAAACGATGCATAGAAAACTTTTGTTTTTGATTAATCCCATTTCGGGAACCAGAAATAAAAATCGTTTAATAGAAGCGATTACAAAAGAAACCACCCAAAAAAATATTCCTTTCGAAATTATACCCACTGCTATTGAAGGAAAATATGACTTTTTAAAAGAAAAGGTTGCATTGGAAAAAATTACAGATGTAATCATTTGTGGTGGCGATGGAAGCATCAATCATGTAGCATCTGCTTTAATTGGAATCGATGTAAACATTGGGATTATCCCTATGGGCTCCGGAAACGGATTGGCATTTGCTGCAAAAATTCCTTTTAATTTTTCGAAAGCTTTGGATGTGATTTTTAATGGTAAAGCCAGTGCCATCGATGGTTTTTACCTAAACAATAGATTTGGTTGTATGCTTTGCGGATTGGGCTTTGATGCACAAGTGGCTTATGAATTTTTACACCAAAAAAAAAGAGGATTATTTACTTACATCAAAATATCATTGCGACATTTTTTTTGTTCAAAATTTTATTCTTTCCATGTAGAAGTCAATAATAATATTTTTAAAACCGACGCATTTTTTATTAGTATTGCCAACAGCAATCAATATGGAAATTATGTAACCATTGCACCGCAAGCGCTATTAAACGACGGACTTCTCGATGTAGTGATTATTAAAAAAAGAAATAAAATCCAAACCGTTATTTCTCTTTTAAAACAAATTGGTTTGGGGCAGATTCAGCCAAGTTCAGATCTTTTCAAAAAAGACAAGATTGTTTATTATTTTCAAACCGATCACATCATTATACACAATCCTGAATTGGCACCCATTCATATCGACGGAGAACCTGCAGAAACGAAAGATAAAATTGAAATAAAAATTTTGCCAAATGCATTTAAATTGATTCAACCTTGATGGATTTTTGGAATATTCTACAACCCACGGTTTAAACCGTGGGCTATGAAAATTTAAAATGCTTTATAACCTTTTTCAGATTTTATAATAACCCCGACGGATTTAAACGGATTCAACCTTGATGGATTTTGTAATATTCTACAACCCACGGTTTTAAACCGTGGGCTATGAAAATAAAAATTGTTTCATAACCGTTTAAACGGTTTTTTAGGCTTAATAAAAAACGTCCAACGCATTTAAAGGGATTCTGCTTTATTAGATTTCTTTACCAAAAACAATAAACCCGTTAAGCTCATCACCAACAAGATTGCAGTGAACTGATGCATCACGCCTAGCCAAACAAACACAGACTTATTCGTTGCATTTATGAGGGTTAAAATACCCAATATAACCTGAAGCGAAATAAGGAAAATGAATGCCAATCTATATTTATTAAAAGCTGGAAATGTTGCCAATGCTTTCGTTTTCATAAAGAAAAGAATAGACACAATGAATACCGTATAAGCTACGCCTCGGTGAATAAAGTGAATGGTAAGTGGATTATTAATCAAGTTTAAATTCCAAGGCGTTAACGACCACATTTGATCTGGCACCATTTGATGATTGATGCTTGGCCAAGTTGGCGCAATAGATGCAGCCCTTAATCCCGCCATAAATCCACCATAAACCAACTGGATAAAAAATAAACCAACGATCGATAATAATATTTTTCGCGTGTAGGAATGATTTAGTTTTTGTTGCATTGATGGTAATAAACTCAACGCAAACCAAAATGTGTATGCCAATAAAATTATAGCTGCTATAAAATGTGTAGTAAGCTCCACATGCCCTACGAAATATTTTTCGGGCACCAAGCCACTTTTAACCATTAGCCATCCAATAGCACCTTGTAATCCACCCAAAACAAACAACACCACCATCGGCAAAATCATGGATTTATTGAATTTCTTTTTGATCAAAAAATAAGTAAAGCCGATTAAAAAAACCATTCCCATCATACGTGCCCAAACGCGATGAAACCATTCCCAAAAAAATATAAACTTGAATTCTTTTAACGAAAAATATTGATGCACATATTTAAATTGATCGGTGTTTCGATATTTGTCGAATTCCGTTTGCCAGTCTATATCATTCAATGGTGGTAGCGTTCCAGTAATCGGCTTCCATTCTGTAATCGACAAACCAGATTCTGTTAAGCGCGTAATGCCACCCAATAAAACCTGCACCATAATCATTACCACACCAATGATTAACCAAGCGGCAATTTGTTTGTTGTTTTTTTCTTCTAACGTTTTTAAACTCATGGTGCAAAGGTAATTCTACAAAAATAGATTTTCACAATTGAGTACAAATTTGATTTCAAATCAGGATATTTGTTGAACACAATATATGCTAAGTCCATATTTTAATATAGATAAAACAGAAGCCGGCGTTGATGAAGCCGGTAGAGGTTGCTATGCAGGGCCGGTTTTTGCGGCTGCGGTTATTTTGCCCAAAGATTTTTACCATCCTTTATTAAACGACAGTAAAAAACTGAACGAAAAGCAACGTGATTTACTCAGGCCAATTATTGAAAAAGAAAGTATTGCATTTGGTGTGGCATCTGTTGATCATCTCGAAATAGATCAAATCAATATTTTACAAGCATCTTATAAAGCCATGCATTTGGCCATTGCGCAGCTAAAAACAAAACCCAATCTTTTATTGATAGATGGAAACCGATTTAAGCCTTTTAAGCAAATGGAACATGTTTGTATTATAAAAGGCGATGGGAAATATGCAAGTATTGCAGCAGCCAGCATTTTAGCAAAAACATATCGAGACGAATACATGCAAAAAATCAACAAGGAATTTCCACAATATGCATGGGATAAAAATAAAGGGTACGGAACAAAAACGCATCGGGTGGCAATAGAAAAATTTGGGTTATGCGATTACCATAGAAAGAGCTATAAAATTTAATTTTTTAAAATAATTTCACTTCTCCTAGTCAGTCAGCAAATTCAATCCCGTAAACACATCCATCTCATTGGCGGTTAATTTTTTGATTTCAAAATAACTGCTTTTGATGTGTAAGCCAGGTTCTACATAATAACCAACAAATTGATCGTTTTTGTTGAATTGAGATTCATGACAGATGTACCTATTTTTTTTGTTAACCAAGAAATGAAAATAATTCCCCATTTTAATAATCGTAAAACGAATGGGTTGATTCATGTTTATTTTGGGCGACAACCTTTTGTGGAAGCGATGAAAAACGGTTTCGTGATTTTTTTGAAAATGCATAATCAGCAAACGTTCACCATCGGCAGATAAACAAAATCGATTTATATTTTCAACGTTTTTATCAAAGCCCCAAACCAAACCAAAATGCCCTAGTTCGTTTTTACTTAAAAGCTCAATGGATGTATCAAAAACAAAATGATCAAAATGATAAACTGGTGATTTGGTTTTGAAATAATGCCATTGTTGAGATGATTTATTTTTCATCCAATAATATCCTTTATCAATTTTAGATTCCTCGAATTCATTATCTACTTTCTCCCAATGCTGTTTGTTTGTAGAAAAATCCGATTTCAATTTGGTTTGACATCGTTCAACATGAAATAGTTCGGTAATGATATGCATGTGTATTTTTTAAAAAGACATTTCAAAAATAAATGCAGGAAACCTCCGTCTATTTGAGGAGTAAAAAGTAAAAAGTAAAAAGTGAAAAGTAAAAAGTAAAAAATGGAGGTAAGAACACGATAAAATTCAAACATTAAAACGGATGTTAGGTAGAATATGTTTTCGTAGCCCACGGTTTAAACCGTGGGTTAATGGGAGTATTTTGTGTAATGGTTTCAACCATTTATTTTAAAACATACATTTTGAAAAGTAAAAATTAAAATCAATCAACATTATTAACCCTCCGTTACGGGCTTTTTAATTTTTAATTTTTACTTTCACTTCGTTTCATTCCATGTTTTAAAATCTGGATAAACGACAGATCTATTTTCAGGAACTTCAATAAGCGGTTCGCAGGGCTTCCACGATTCATGCATATCTGAGGGAAGTTGTTGGTATAGTTTTGTGCCTTCTGTTTTCCAGGCAATCATTTCATCACTTACCTCTTTTATTTTTTTGGCAGGATTGCCCACAATCAACGAACGGTTTTCAAATATTTCATCTGCCTTTATAAACGATAATGCACCCACAATACATTCATCACCCAATTGTACATTATCCATAATCACCGCATTCATGCCTACCAAACAATTTTTACCAATCACAGCACCATGAATGATTGCACCGTGACCAATATGTGCACCCGCTTTCAACAATACCGTTAAGCCCGGAAACATATGTACCGTGCAGTTTTCCTGAATATTACAACCATCTTCAATGATGATCTGTCCCCAATCGCCACGCAACGATGCACCCGGACCAACATAAACATGTTTGCCAATAATTACATTTCCTGTAACCGTTGCTAGTGGATGAACAAATGAACTTGGGTCAACCACGGGTATCATTTCTTTAAACTGATAAATCATTTAAATCAAGGTTTTATTTGTTCTAAAACAAGTGCCTTTAAATACAGCCACTTCGTGTTGATGCTGATTAATTATGCGAATTTGATAAAGTCCCGTTGATCGGCCATTGTGTATTTCCAATGCTTCCGCAATTAACTCATCTCCTACATGCACAGGTTTTAAAAAATTGATTGACGTATCTAATGCCACAGACAATACATTTCTGTTGTTGCAGGCAAAAGCAAAAGCACTATCAGCAAATGAAAAAGCAACACCACCATGTACAATGCCAAATCCATTAATCATCTCTGGCCTTACGTTCATTTTTATTTTGCTATACCCTTCTTTAATTTCAAGCACTTCTATACCCAGCCACTGACTGAATAAATCGTGTTTCATCATGTGTGCTACCACTTCTTTTGCCTTGTTGTCTTGTTCTGTATGCATGATTATTTTCCTTTAAATATTGGATTTCTTTTTTCTAAAAATGCAGCAACGCCTTCATTGTAATCTTCGGTATGTGCTGCTTTGTATTGAAGCTTGTCTTCATAATTTAATTGGTCTATCAAATTATTTTGTAAAGAATTGTTCAATGCTTGTTTGGTAAATGCCAATGCCATTGTAGGCATTTGTGCTAGTGATTCTGCCATTTTAATCGATTCTGTTTCAAATGTTTCGGCAGAAAAATATTTATAAATCATGCCCATTTTTTCAGCTTCTTCAGCAGATACTTTATCCGCCAACATCATGATGGCTGTAGCTTTTTGCAATCCAATTAAGCGTGGTAAAAAATATGTTCCACCACAATCTGGTATCAATCCTATTTTTGAAAATGCTTGCACAAAACTTGCTTTTTCACTAGCAACAACTATATCGCAACAAATGGCAATATTGGCGCCAGCTCCAGCAGCCACGCCATTTACAGCGCAAACAACTGGCTTAGCTATTTTTCTAATTCTGGTAATGATGGGATTATAATGTTCCAATAATATTTTATCAAACGTTGCTGGATTTTCGCCAGTTACCTCACCCAAATCTTGTCCAGCGCAAAAGGCCTTACCGCTTCCCGTTATGTACACACATCTTACCTCATCATTGGCTTCGCACTCATCCAATGCAGCTTGCATACTAAATGCCATTTCTCTGTTGAAGGCATTAAATTTTTCAGGGCGATTTAAAGTGATAAATCCAACTCCATTTTTAATTTCTAAAAGTATAAACGACATATTGTTGTTTTAAAATAATTTATTAAAAATTTAATGACATTTAAAATAATCGAATGGTTCTTTACAATCCATACATTGGTGTAATGCTTTACAAGCGGTAGAACCAAACTCACTTAATAATTTTGTGTTGGTTGAACCACATTGTGGACAAGGAATGTGTTCGTCTTGATCAAACAACAATTTATTTATTCGGGAACTGCGTTCAATGGGAGGTGCGATGCCGTATTGTTTCAATTTCTGCTTTCCAGTTTCTGTCATCCAATCTGTTGTCCAAGCAGGTGATAAGGTGTATGTAATTTTCACTTGTGTATAGCCTGCTTCAATCATTTTTAGTTTAATGTCGAATGCAATGGCATCCATCGCGGGACAACCAGAATATGTTGGGGTAATGATAATTTCAACCTCATTTTCTTGTGTACAAATTACATCTCTAACAATGCCCAAATCGAGAATGGTAAGCACTGGAATTTCTGGATCAGTTACCTGTGCTAATAATGAATAGATATGTTCTTTTGTATGACTCAAAATAAAAATTGATTACCATTCTACTCCTGGAAAATTCCGTTGCAATGATTGCATTTCAGGAAGTATAAAACCAAGATGTTCTGTATGAACGCCTGTTTTACCGCCCGTTTGCATGAATGTATTTTCAGGAATGGAAAGTGTGGCTTCTTCAAAAACAAGTTTTACTTTTTCAAGCCATTCGTGTTTCAACCCAGCAACATCAATACTTTCATAATCAGCAGCAATAAAAAACTCACCCGTATAACTCCACAAATATTCAATGGCATTTTTCATACGTTGATTACTTTCATCAGTTCCGTCACCCAATCTAATCACCCACTCGCTACTCCATTTTACATGGTAATTGGTTTCTTTTATTGATTTTGCAGCAATAGCAGCCAATTGATTGTCGGAACTATGCATCATTTTTTGATACATCAATTGTTGAAAGGTGCTGAAGAAAAATTGACGAAGAATGGTTTGCGCCCAATCGCCATTTGGCAATTCGCAAATCAAAAAGTTTTTAAAATCTCTTTCATTTCTTAAAAATGCTAGCGTATCTTCTGTTTCATTTTTATTGTCTGCTTCATTAATTAATGACGCAGCATATTGATAAAAATTTCTTGCTTGTCCAATTAAATCCAATGTAATATTTGTGATGGCAATATCTTGTTCAAGAATAGGCCCATGTGCACACCACGCTGCATTTCGTTGACCTAAAATCAATGTGGTATCCGCAATATGTAAAACAGAATTTATTATATGTTGATTTTTCATTTTTCAGTTTTTTGCGCAATACTACATGTGTTTCAATTCATCTGGCAAATCGTAAAAAGTAGGATGACGATAAATTTTATCCGAAGCAGGTTCATAAAACATTTCGGCATCATCCGGATTACTTGCATGAACATGTTTGCTTTCCACCACCCAAATGCTAACGCCTTCTTGTCTGCGTGTGTACACATCTCTTGCATTTTCAACAGCCATTTCTGCATCCGCAGCACGTAAACTACCCGCATGTTTATGGTCTAACCCTTGTTTACTTCTAATAAACACTTCCCATAAAGGCCAGCTAAGTTCGTTGGTATGTTTCTCTGTATTGCCCGATCCGCCTGTATTTTCTTCAGGTATATCTCCGTAATAAAACTTCTTAATTTGAATATGCATTGGTAAAATATTTAATTGTAAAAAACAATTATGCTGCTTTTGTTTTCAATCTGTTTTTTCTTTTTTCAGCATAAGCCAAAGCTGCTGCTCTCACCCAAGCGCCCTCATCGTGTGCTTTGTTTCTAGCGGCCAAACGTTGTTTATTGCATGGGCCGTTTCCTTTTACCACATTCCAAAATTCTTCCCAATTGATTTCGCCAAAATCATAATGCTTTCTAGCTTCATTCCATTTTAAATTGGGGTCAGGTAAAGTCATGCCCAATAATTTAACCTGCTCAACAATCATATCTACAAATTGCTGGCGAAGCTCATCATTGGTTTTTCTTTTTATTTTCCATTTGATACTTTGATCGCTGTTGGTACTTTCACTGTCTTTCGGACCAAACATCATCAAGCTAGGCCACCACCATCTGTTGATGGCATCCTGACACATATCGCGTTGCGCTTGAGAACCTTTGCTCAACACCAATAATGATTCGAAACCCTGACGCTGGTGGAAGCTTTCTTCTTTGCAAATGCGCACCATTGCACGCGCATAAGGACCATAAGATGTTCTGCACAACATTACTTGATTTAAAATTGCAGCGCCGTCAACCAACCAACCCACAGCACCCATATCGGCCCAAGTTAAAGTTGGGTAATTAAAAATTGAAGAGTATTTGGCTTTTCCACTGTTTAAATCTTCCACCATTTGATCTCTGCTTGTGCCTAAAGTTTCGGCAGCAGAATATAAGTATAACCCATGTCCAGCTTCATCTTGAACCTTTGCAATTAAAATGGCTTTACGTTTCAACGATGGTGCACGACTGATCCAATTGCCTTCTGGTAACATACCCACGATTTCACTATGCGCATGCTGACTAATTTGACGAAGGTTTGTTTTGCGATATGCCTCGGGCATCCAATCCTTTGGTTCTATCTTAATTTCTTTGTCAATTTTATCTTGAAATGCTTTTTCTAAATCAATTACAGACATAGGTAAAAATATTTTATACCTTAAAAATAATGGAATAAAATTAAAAAACTAACAATTGTTAGTATAATTTATCAAAACCAAAATTATTTATTGAAATAAGTAACCAAACGGTCAACAGCGGCAGTTAAGGTAGATTCGTTTTTAGCAAAGCAGAAACGAAGTACTTTATTATCTATCGGGGTTTTGTAAAATGCAGAAACCGGTATAGATGCAACGCCTGCATCTTGAGTAAGTTTGATGGCAAAATCAGATTCAGATTCTGTTGAAATGTTTTTGTAGCTATACAATTGGAAATAACTGCCAAAAGATGGAAGCGGTTCGAAAGGCGTTTGCTTCATCAAATCTGCAAAATAATCGCGTTTGTTTTGAAGAAACTTGCCTAGGTTTAAATAATGCTCTTTTTCAAGCATAAAATCAGCGATTGCATATTGCATGGGTGCATTACATGTAAAAACATTGAACTGATGTACTTTCCGAAATTCTTTCATTAACGCTTCTGGCGCAATGCAGTAGCCCATTTTCCAACCCGTGCAATGATATACTTTACCAAACGAAAAGCAAACAAACGTTCTTGAAAACAATTCAGGATATTTTAAAACGGAGCAATGTTCTTTCCCTTCAAAAATCAAATGTTCGTACACTTCATCGCTAATGATAAAAATATTGGTGTTGGATACAATTTCAGTGAGTTGAATCATATCCTCATGCGTAAGCAAGCTGCCGCTTGGGTTGTGTGGCGTATTGATAATTATCGCTTTCGTTTTAGGCGAAATTTTCTCTCTTACTTTTTCCCAATTGATTTTATAATCTGGATATTCTAAAGCAATCGGAACAGCAATAGCACCATTGATTTCAATATTTGGAATGTAAGAATCGTAAGCAGGTTCAAATAAAATCACTTCATCTCCGGGCTGAAGAATTGTTGTGAACGCGGTGTAAATGGCATAGGTTCCACCTGGAGTAACAGAAATATCGGTTTCAGGATTTATTTTTGATTGATAGGCATCGTTTACTTTTTCGGCTATACGTTCACGTAATAGTGGCAAACCACACATGTGCACGTATTGGTTTTGCCCTTTATTCATTGCTTCATTAACAAGCTGCGTAAGCTTTTCATCCATTGGGAAATCTGGAAAACCCTGACCTAAATTAATGGCATTGTGTTTTACAGCAAGCGCACTCATCACTGTAAAAATGGTTGTACCTACATTGGGTAATTTACTTTGAATGGATAAGTTCACTTGAAATAATTAACGTGGGATAACCCCATTGATTAAATATATTTTTCGCCTTTGTTTCTTTTTACTTCAGCCACATATTCTTTAATTTCCTGCTCTTTATCTTTTTTGCAAATCATTAAAACATCTTTGGTATCTACCACAATAAAATCTTCTAGTCCTTGTAAAAGAACCAGTTTTTTATTATCGGCATGAACCATGTTTTTTGTGGCATCAATAATCATCACATTGTTTCCTGCTACTGCATTATCCAAATAATCCTTTTCAATGGTATCGTATGCGCTAGCCCATGTTCCCAAATCGCTCCAGCCAAATGAAGCGGGTATTACATATACGTTATCTGCTTTTTCCATGATGCCATAATCAATAGAAATATTCACGCATTGCGGGTAAATTCTATCAATAGCATTCCCTTCATCTTCGGTATTAAAACTTTCTAACTCACTAGAAAACAACTCATGCAATTCGGGTAAAAAATTTTCAAATGCTTTTACAATATTTTTTATCTGCCAAACGAAAATACCAGCGTTCCATAAAAAATCGCCACTAGCCACGAAGGTTTTAGCCAAATCTCTATCTGGTTTTTCGGTAAACGTTTTTACTTTATATACGTTTTCGCTAACGGCAAGTTGTTCAAATTGAATGTAACCATATCCTGTATTTGGATTGGTTGGTGTTATCCCTAATGTTAGCAATGCCTTGATGTTTGCGGTAAATTCCAAAGCCGACAAACAAGTTTGTTGAAACTTTTCTGGTTCTAAAATTAAATGATCAGCAGGTGCACAAATTAAATTTGCATCCGGATTTAATTGTGATAATTTATAAGAAATATAAGCCACACATGGTGCTGTATTTTTTCGAGATGGTTCGCATAAAATATTATCAGGATTCAATAACGGCAATTGTTCCATAACAATTTCCTTGTACGTGTCAGACGTAACGATATAAATATTTTCAACCGGAATAAATGCTGCAAACCGATCGAAAGTAGATTGAATTAGTGTTTTACCTGTATTTAATATATCTAGAAACTGTTTAGGAAAATTTGTTCTGCTCATTGGCCAAAAACGACTCCCAATTCCACCAGCCATGATAGCAACGTAATTGTTCTTGTTCATAAAATTGATTTTATATAATTCCTTCTCTGATTAAGTCTTGGATGTGGATTATTCCAATAAACGCATTGTTATCAGATACAATTAATTGATTTATATTGTTATTACGCATAAGTTCAAATGCTTCAGCAGCAAGAGCTTCGGAAGAAATCTGCTTCGGATTGGAATTCATAATATCAGAAGCTGTTATTGTATTTATATCATCATATTTTTCAAGCATTCTTCTAATATCGCCATCGGTAACAATACCTGTAATTTGTTGTGCATCATTTATAATGGCAACAGCACCCAATCTGCTTTTTGTGATTTGAATGATGATTTCTTTTATCGATGAATGTGTTGTAACGATTGGCTTTTGTGTAGAAACCAAATCAGACACCTTTAGGTATAACTTCTTTCCCAAATTACCTCCTGGGTGAAAGCGGGCAAAATCCTGACTTTTAAAACCTTTTAACTCCATTAAACAAATGGCAAGTGCATCGCCCATCACCATTTGTGCTGTAGTACTGGTGGTTGGGGCAAGGTTATTGGGACAAGCTTCGAATTCAACGGTGGTATTTAAATAATGGTGACAATTTTTCGCTAAAAAAGAATCTACATTTCCGCCCATTCCAATTAATTTGTTTCCAAATCCTTTAAGAAATGGAACAAGTACTTTTATTTCTGGGCTTTCGCCACTTTTGCTGATGATGAGAATAATGTCTTGCGATTGTACCATGCCTAGATCACCATGAATGGCGTCTGCGGCGTGCATAAATAAAGCAGGCGTTCCGGTACTATTTAATGTTGCAACAATTTTTTGAGCAATGATGGCACTTTTACCAATACCTGTAACTACTAAACGGCCTTCGCTTTTCACTATCAATTCAACAGTGCATTTAAAATCTTCATTTATAAATGCCTGTAAATCTGATACAGATTTGGCCTGAAGCTGAATGGTTTTTATGCCTGTTGATATGATATTATCTATGTTCATCGATTAATGCGCAAACCTAAACCAAATAATGCAAAATGCAAAGAAATTGAAAAGCCAATCTATATAATTTTAACATCAATTGGGATTGCAATTGCAGAAGTTTTATATTAACTTCGTAAACCTTTAAGAAAAACTGATTAAAAAAATAGTGGCTTGAAGTGATCGTTATGGCAACTCAAAAAAAAGAAAAATCCACAGTTAAAAAAACCCAAGCTCCAGCATCAAATTATAACTCCGTTTCTTTAAAAAATAGTCTTCAGGAGCATTTTGGTTTTGACGAGTTTAAAGCACCGCAAGAAAAAATTATTCAAGCTGTGTTGGATGGGAAAGATGTATTTGTAATCATGCCTACTGGCGGTGGAAAAAGTTTATGTTATCAATTGCCTGCAATGATGAAAGAAGGCGTTGCTATTGTTGTTTCACCTTTGATTGCGTTGATGAAGAACCAAGTGGATTTGGTTAGAAGCTACAGCAGCATTGATAATGTAGCGCATTTTTTAAACAGTACATTAAATAAGGGACAACAAAAAATTGTAAAAGACGATTTAACATCGGGCAAAACGAAGATGTTGTATGTGGCTCCCGAAACCATGACTAAGGAAGAAAACATCGCTTTTTTTAAATCTATAAATGTTTCTTTTTTCGCAGTAGATGAAGCGCATTGTATTTCGGAATGGGGACATGA
>CALQKL020000039.1 GCA_943331145.2 Chitinophaga pinensis | reverse complement strand
TAATCTCAAAAAAATGAAAATAAAAAATCCCCTCATTATCATTGCGTTCTTAACTATTGGTTTTCAGATTAATACTATTGCACAGAAAAAAGATAAGCCAAATGTCTTGTTTATTGCTATCGATGATTTGAAACCAATCCTTGGTTGTTATGGCAATAAATTAATTCGTACTCCTAATATTGATCGCTTAGCCAGTATGGGTACTGTGTTTTTAAATAATTATTGTCAACAAGCAGTGTGTGGACCTACTCGTGCTAGTTTAATGACAGGTAAAAGACCTGACTATACAAAGGTTTGGGACTTAAAAACCACCATGAGAAGTGTAAATCCTGAAATTGTTTCTATACCACAATATTTTTCCAGTCAAGGTTATAGCACACAAGGTATAGGAAAAGTTTACGACCCTAGATGTGTCGATAAAAAAATTGATGAGCCTTCATGGACAGTACCTTATTACAAAACAGATCTTAAATATTATGCAGATGGTTTTGAAGAACCTATTCTTGGCCGCTATCAACTTCCTGAAACTAGAGCACTTGCAGAAAAATACATTAATGAAGCGTTGGCTCAAGGAATGAAAAAAAGCGAAGCCAATGAGTATGCGATGAAAAAAATAAAACCAACTACAGAATGTGCGGATGTGCCAGACAATGCATATAATGATGGCGCAAATATTTTACAAGCAAAAGATATCCTTAAAGATTTGAGTAAAAGTTCCACTCCATTCTTTTTTGCAGTTGGAATTGCAAAGCCTCATTTGCCTTTTGTTGCACCAAAAAAGTATTGGGATTTATATTCAAGAGACTCAATGCCTATCGAGCAATATCAAGAAAAACCTAAAAATGCGGTTGATGTTGCTTTTCATAATGCAGGGGAATTAAGAGCTTACACAGATATAGAGCCATTGACTACTTTTAGTGATGCAAAAAAATTCGGCTTATCATTGCCGTTAGATAAACAAAAAGAATTGATTCATGGGTATTATGCTGCTATCTCTTATACAGATGCTCAAGTTGGTATTTTGTTGAATACACTAGATGAATTGGGTTTGACAAAAAATACAATTATAGTTTTATGGGGTGATCATGGTTGGCATTTAGGTGATCATAACTTATGGTGTAAGCATACTAATTTCGAACAAGCTACACATGCGCCTTTAATTATTTCTTCTCCTAAAATTAAATCAGGTAAAACGAAATCGCAAACAGAATTTGTAGATATTTTTCCTACACTTTGTGATTTAGCAGGATTGGCTATTCCAGCGTATTTGGATGGGAAAAGTCTAATGCCAATTATGAAAAACAACAATGAAATTGTAAAGGAATTTTCTGTTAGTCAATATCCAAGAAGTGGCGGAGATCCAGAAACAGAAAGGTTAGGATATGCAGGGGCAAAAGTTATGGGGTATTCTATTCGTACAAGTCAGTATCGTTATACCATTTGGATGGGAAACAATTTCAGAAGTTCACAAAAATTTGATAATACTATGATTGTCGGCGAAGAGCTGTATGATTATGTAAATGACCCTGAAGAAAAAGAAAATGTATTGAATGAAAAAAAATACAATTCAATTTCAAGTGACTTAAAAAATAAAATGCTAGATTTTTTTAAAACTCAAGAAGTTAAATAATGATTAGGATTGTTCTTTTATTTAATCTATTTTTTATTGCGCTTTTTTGTAATGCCAATAGCTTTGTTGTTTCAACAAATCAAGAATTACAAAAAGTTTTGAATAAAGTAAAAGCTGGCGATTCAATAATTTGGGAAAATGGGACGTACAAAAATGAAAGAATCTTATTCTATCCCAGCAGAAATGGAACAGAAAAAATGCCAATTATGTTGTGTGCTGAAACGCCCGGAAAAGTTCTTTTTTATGGCAACTCACAATTGTTTTTAAGTGGCGATTATCTAAAAGTAGAAGGATTTAAATTTGAAGGAGAATGTACATTGCTAGATGGAGAACCTGTTATTTCTTTTTCGCCAGAATCTTCAAATAAATATGATTTGCCAAATCATTGTCGTGTTACAAATTGCGCTATTATTAATTATTCAGTAACAGAAGAATCTGGTAAAAACAATAATTACGTTGCAATGGGTGGAACATATAACGAACTAGACCATTGCAGCTTTTCTGGTAAATTAAATAAAGGGCCTACCGTGGTTGTAAATTATTTTGAAAACGAAAATTATGTTAAAGGGTCAGATCAAGCACCATCTACATATCATCACATTCATCACAATTATTTTGGGTATCGTACTTATTCTAGCAATGGAGGAGAGCAGATACGCGTTGGCGTTAGTGGTACTTCTGGCACCAAAGGGTATAATTTAATTGAGTACAATTATTTCGAAGAAACAAAAATAGAGGCAGAAGTAATAAGCAATAAAAGTTGCAATAATTTATATCGATTTAATACTTTAGTAGGTAATGATGGAGCTTTGGTTCTACGTCATGGAACAGATTGTATCGCTTACGGAAATTATATATTAGGAAATAAAAATAACAAGCTAAGTGGCGGCATTCGTGTTGTAAATCCCCGCCAATTGGTTTTTAATAATTATATCGAAAACATAGAAGGAGCAGATCGTTCAATGAAAGCTTCTATTGTAGTGATGTCTGGTTTTGAGGGCGCAGGAATTAATGAATACTATCCAGCTGATAAAGCAATTGTAGCCTATAATACAATCGTAAATCCTACAGGTAATGCGATTAAATTGTCGGTTGGGAATGTTAGTAAAGGCAAATCCTTAGTCGCACCTAAAGATGTTTTATTTATTGGAAATTTAGTAATAAATGCACCCGGAAATAACGAAGCGCCTTTTAAAAATTATGATGATGAAGCTACTTTCAAAATGACGAATAATTTCATTAATGGCAGCTTTAACATTCAAGGATTTAATCCGTTCAGCGATAAAGATTTAATAAATGAAAATGGTATATATTCAATGAGCAGAACATTCGATTCCGCTTTGAAAATAAAAATCATCAATAGATTAAAATCGTTTAATGTTGATATTGATGAAAAAGATATTTCGATTTTTAAGCCAGAATGGATTCTTACTAAAAAGAGTATTGGTGTAAGCTGGTTAGATTGATAAACTTAAAGTGACAAGTAAAAAGTAAAGTATAAGATGTATAAATTAACAATTTTTACTTTTAAATTTTGAATTTTTAATTAATAAAAGCCCCATGAAAAAAGTATTTATTTTGTTTTTTCTTTTTTTAATAAATGCTTTGATTTGTTTTGCTCAAAATAAATCAAAGCAAATTAACGACAGTTTACAGTGCAATAAAAATCAAACATGTTGCAATAAAAATATTCCTAAAAGGTTTGGGAATGCAAATCAAACAGATAATTTGTCTCAATTCAATTTATCAGATTCTAGTTATGCAGGAATGGTTTGGATTGAGGGTGGAAAATTTTTAATGGGTGGCGATAATGACCAAGCGCGCTCTGATGAATTTCCAAAGCATCAAGTCGAATTGAATGGTTTTTACATGGATGAAACAGAAGTCACAAACAAGCAATTTGCAAAATTTGTAGCTGAAACGGGTTACATTACAACAGCAGAAAAAGATGTCGACTGGGACGAATTGAAAAAGCAGTTGCCAGAAAATACACCAATGCCTGACAGTGAAATGTTGAAAGCCGCATCTTTAATTTTTGTGTCTACGCCTGAAGCGGTTAATCTAAATGATTATAGTCAATGGTGGAAATGGCAACACGGTGCAAACTGGAAACATCCTCAAGGCCCAGATTCTGATATCATTGGGAAAGAGAATTTGCCAGTAGTTCAAGTGAGTTGGGATGATGCAAATGCTTATTGCAAATGGGCTGGAAAAAGATTGCCTACAGAAGCTGAATGGGAATATGCTGTTAGGGGAGGTTCAAAAAATACGATGTACAGTTGGGGGAATGCGCCCATAGATTCTAATGGTTTTCAATGCAATTATTGGCAAGGGAGTTTTCCCAATAATAATCTTGTCGAAGATAAATTTTATAACGCAGCTCGAGTGAAATCGTTTTTTCCTAACGGTTATGGACTTTATGATATGGCTGGCAATGTTTGGGAATGGTGCAGTGATTTATATCATCACGATTACTATAAAACATTTGAAAAAATAAAATGTACAAATAATCCAAAAGGACCAAGCACAAGCTTCGACCCTGATGAGCCTTTGGTTTCAAAAAGAGTCATGCGTGGCGGTTCCTTTCTTTGTAATGAATCTTATTGCAGTGGGTATAGAAATTCAAGTCGTATGAAAAGTTCACAAGATACAGGAATGGAGCATGTTGGCTTTAGATGTGTTGCAGATAAAATAGTTAAAAAATAAAGTAAGTTTATGAGAAATGTTCTATTCTTTTTTATGATTTTAATTTCTTACAATTCATTGTCACAAGAAGTCAAAAAAGGCAAGTTGATTTATGATAATAATTTTGCGTCAGAAAAAAATCTTGCGGATTGGATTATGGAAGGACCGGGTAAAATTGAGTTTATAAATAACGTTATGGAAATGTATTCGCCAAATGAAGAAGGACATCATGTGTTTTGGTGTCCAAATGATTTTCCAAAAGATTTTATTGCAGAATGGGACGCGAAAAATTTTGAGACAGATGCTGGGTTGTGTATCATTTTTTTTGCAGCAAAAGGGCTTAATGGTCAATCTATTTTTGATACTTCAATACCCAAAAGGTCAACTGGTGTATTTACCGATTATACAAAAGGCGCAATGAATTGCTATCATATTTCTTACTATGCCAATGCTAAAGATGATGCGCATAGAGAAACTGCTAACTTAAGAAAGAACAAAGGATTTAATCTTGTGCTTACTGGTGAAAAAGGAATATCGATGGAGTCGACTTCTTGGAATCACATGAAGCTTGTGAAACTAAATGATCAAATTACAATGTATGCCGACGATAGAAAAATAATTGATTGGACTGACGATGGTGTAAAATATGGGGCTGTATTAAATGATGGTAAAATCGGTTTTAGGCAAATGAAATGGACGCATTTTGCGTATAAAAATTTCAAAGTATGGAATTGTAATGCTCCAAAATAAAAAATATTTCAAACTCAATAATTAAAAAAATGATTAAAAATTCGATTTTAAATGTTTGTGTAACTACCTCAATTCTTTTAGGTGGAATTAGTTTTATGGTTTTTAAAAATCATGAAAAGAAAACAATTCCTAGTATTGGTCATTCTGTTAAATCAAATGTGCTTATATCTTCAAGTGAAACAAATTTAACCTCAGTAAAAGAATTACATGAAGCGCATCAATTAGAAAAATCAAAATCAAATTCATCTGAAGATTCAAGACCAGATATTTTGTTTTTTCTTGCTGATGATATGATGTCTATTGCTTGTGAGCCATATGGCAATATGGATGTACATACGCCAAATCTTTCCAAGCTTGCAAAAGATGGCATGTGCTTTGATAACATGAATAACGCAACAGCAATGTGCGGACCAACACGTCAGAGTTTATATACAGGTATTTTTCCTGTAAAAAATGGCTCTTATCCCAATCATGCTCAAGTGTATGATAATATCACAAGTATAGCTCAGCACTTTAAAGGCTTAGGTTATCGTGTTGCCTTAATAGGTAAGCAACATTATGCACCGATGGAAAACTTTCCATTTGAATATTTAGGGGGAAGAAATGGCGATAATGGGGAAGGTATTGATATTGAATTAAAGAACGCAGACAACTTCATCAATAAAGATAAATCAAAGCCTTATCTACTTTTTGTTTGTACCAATCAGCCGCATACACCATGGAATAGAGGGAATAAAGACCAATACGATTCAAAGAAAATCAAAGTGCCCTCTTTTTTAGTGGACACAAAAGAAACGCGCGTTGCATTGGTTAGATACTATGCTGAAATTACCTATGCGGATAGTTTGGTTGGTGTTTGCTTAGATATGGTTGATAAGCAATCTAATAAAGACAATACGTTGTTTATGTTTGCCAGCGAACACGGTTCTTCGTTACCTTTTGGTAAATGGACTTGTTATAACATGGGGTTGAAAGCTGCATTCATAGCAAAATGGCCAAAAGTAATTAAGCCTTCTACACGTACTTCTATTCTTGCACAATACATCGATGTGTTACCAACATTGTATGAAGCTGCTGGTGGAGATCCAAAGAAATTGAGGGGAAATAAAGAGCAAACGATGATGTTAGATGGCAACAGTTTTTTAGCTACGTTTAAAGGCAAAGATGTAGAAATTAGAAATTATGTTTATGGCGTTCAAACTACTCGTGGTATAGCGAATGGATCAGATAATTATCCTGTTCGTTCTATTCAAGACCATAACTACAAATTGATATGGAACTTAAATTATAAAGATGAATTTCTTTCATCAGGTTCAAAGCATGGCAGCAAACTTTACGAATCATGGTTGGTTGAATCTGATGTAACCAGAGAGGAATATGAACATGCAAAAATGTATCGCAATCGTCCGGATTTTGAGTTGTATGACATCAAAAATGATCGTTTCGAGATGAAGAATTTAGCAGATGATAAAAAGTTAACAAAGGTAAAAGACAAACTATTTACCGATTTAAAAATATGGATGAACGAACAAGGAGATAAAGGCATTGAAACTGAATGGAAAGCGTTAACCCGTTTTAAAGGAGATACAACCAATTGGAAAAAAGGCGGTGATTAATAAAAAGAATCAAATCGCAATTTCTCGAAATAATAAAAACATTAAGTCTTCCTCAGTGAAGACTTTTTTCATTTAATGCGCTGATAATTGTCATTAGTCAATATTTAAATAAAAAATACTTTCATTGCTTAAAAATATAAAAGCATGGAATTAGAAATGGCATCCCAGCAAAATAAAAAATCTAAATATTTATCAAGTACAATTGAAAAAACAAAAACAGGAATTTGTGGCTTCGATGAAATTACGTTTGGTGGGTTGCCAAAAAATAGACCAACCCTAATTGTAGGAGGAATTGGCACAGGTAAAACATTCATGTCGATGCATTTTTTATTAAATGGCGTAAATCAATTCCAAGAGAATGGGGTGTTTATGACCTTTGAAGAAAAAACAACTGAACTGGTAAGTAACTTTTCGAATTTCAATGTTGATATTGACGAATTGGTTAAAAATAAAAAGCTCTATTTTGAACATTTGCATATTGCTCAATATGAAATGCATGAATCGGGGAAGTATAATATTGATGGGTTGTTTGTTCGCATTGAACACGCTATGAATACCATCAATGCCAAGCGAATCGTATTAGATTCATTAGATACTTTGTTTACAAATTTGGATATAAACATGTTGAGAAATGAGTTTAAAAAATTATTTTTTTGGCTCAAAGAAAAAAACATCACAGCTGTTATCACTGCAGAACAAGGCGATATTTATTTAACACGTTTAGGATTGGAAGAGAATGTTGCAGATTGTGTTATAGAACTAACGAATCGTGTTGTTAATCAAATTTCTACAAGGAGATTGAGAATCATGAAATACCGAGGTTCATTTCATGCCAATAATGAATATCCTTTTATTATCGACAATGAAGGGATGAATGTTTTCCCAATAGCAACCAATTTAATTGAATACGACATCAGCAACCAGCGTGTTTCTAGTGGGATAAAAAATTTAGACTCCATGTTTGATAACAAAGGTTTTTTTGTTGGTAGCAGTGTTTTGATTTCAGGATCAGCTGGTACTGGGAAAACAAGTTTGGCTTCATTTTTTGCAAAAAGCAATTGTGAAGACAATAAAAAATGTTTGTTCTGTGCATTTGAAGAATCATCAAAACAGATTGTACGAAACATGAAGTCAATTGGAATTGATTTAGAAAAATACGGTTCTTCAAACAAATTAATTTTTTATTATGCACGACCAACTTTACAAAATCTAGAGCTTCATTTTATGCGAATTAAGGCGCTAATTGAAATTGAAAAACCAGATGTGATTATTTTAGACCCTATAACAAATTTGATGACGGAAGGGCCTAATAGCGATGTTAGAAGCATGCTTACAAGGTTTATAGATTTTTTAAAGACGCAGCAAATCTCCGTAATGTTTACAGCAGCAATTACACTTAAATCAGTTGCTATAAATCCAAGTGATGAAGGCATTTCTTCGATGGTGGATACATGGTTAATGGTGGAAGATATTGTTACAGAAAATAAACGTAATCGTATCATATACATTTTAAAATCTAGAGGAATGCCACATTCTAAAGATGTTAAAGCTTTTGTTATTTCAAATGAGGGGATTGATATTTATGAGTTGGATAAAATTGAAAACCCTTCCAAGCTAGAAAATAAACGTAATGGTGCTGTTTTAAATAGGAATATAAAATAGGGTTAGTCATGTTTTTTTTTTAAAATATTAATATGGACGGGAAAGCTTTATTTAGATTCTTATTGTTTGTTTCAGGTGACTCGTTGATAACAAAAAAAGCAATTTTTAACTGTAAGAAAAATTTGGACATAATTTTAAAATCAAAGTATCATTTAGAAATAATAAATGCTTTTGAGAATCCACAATTGCTTATAGAAGAAAATATAATTGCACTTCCAATTTTAATAAGAAAAAATCCATTGCCCGAAGTAAGCATAATAGGGGATATGTCCAATTTGGAATTATTTAAATCCGATTTGTTATTGACTTAAAAATATTTTTATGCAAAAAAACTACAACAAAGAATTGGATTTCATTTTGGAATTATTGGTGAAAGAATATGAAGACATATACAATAAATTAAATTTCTATTCAGATGAAAATTCTAGCCCTACCAAACAGATTGTATATGATCAAGTTAAAGAGGTTTTTGGATTGAAAGATTGGGAGATTAATATTCTAATCTATTCGCTTTTTTTGGATAAATATGTTAAGTCAATCGATCCGCTTGTAATTTCAATTGAAGGACTAGTATTTAGAAACAATGGAGGTTATGCTGAAAAATCGATAATGATTAATCGAGAGTCGAATAGGATTCAAAAAGTAGAAAATGATTCTAGAAAATATACCTTTTATTTAATGGTATTCACTGCAATCTTGGCAATTGCCAACTTAATCGCAGCATGGTTTTTTTCAATTGAAATCTGGTCATTTTACAACAGTAGTTCAAAGTGATTTTGTTTGCTTTAATAATAAAAAAGCCCGCAATTTTAAACTGCGGGCTAAGTGTTGAAAATTATTTTAAAGATTCAATCTTTTTTACAAAGTTTGCTTTGGGTTGAGCGCCAACCAATTTATCTACAACAACACCACCTTTTACAAATAATATTGCTGGGATGCTAGTAATGCCATAATCCATTGATATTTGTGGATTGTGATCTACATTTACTTTGCCAATTTTTACTTTGCCTTCATATTCTTTTGCCAATTCTTCAATAACTGGACCTATTGCTCTACAAGGGCCACACCATTCTGCCCAGAAATCAATTACCGATAATTGCGCTGAATCCAATACTTCTGATTTAAAGTTTGAATCTGTAAATTCTAATGCCATAGTTTTTTATTTTAATTTTTAATGTATGTATTTATTATTGCAAATTTATGTCCAATATTTTCATCAGCACAATTGACATATCCACAATTCTAATTTTATTTTGTGCATAGTTTTTATGCATTTATTGTCAGGTATTTAGCGAAACAATGACATTTAATTGTCTATTCTCATCCAAAAACTCGATTAACTCATCGTTTACAGAAATTCCTTTTCCAATTGTGGTTAATCCAATTTTCTTTTCATGTTCAAAATCCAATATGTTGATATTTAAGGATGTATTTCCTGGATGTTTGTTCATGTTTGTTTCCAAAAATTCAATCAGTTCATGATCTATAAACTGTGGGTCTAATTCAATGGTTAGTCGCTTTGTGAGATTCGTTTTTATTGTTTCCAACAAATGAAATTTTGAAATTTTAAATTCATAAGGACTAGTAGCGAATCTTTGTTTAAATCCGCCTTCTATTAATACTATCGTACCTATTTCTAAATATTTTACATAACGCACATAGTCTTCGCCAAATAACATAAATTCTGTTTTTCCAGAAAAGTCTTCTAGATTTAAAATGCCAAAGTTTTTTCCTTGTTTGGATAAACGATGTTGCGCACCAATGACCAATCCCGCCAATCTGAAATTTCTGTTAATTGGATTTTCATTGATTTGGTTTTTAACTGTATTGTAATCCGCAATAGAAGAAATATTGTAATGCTTAAATTCAAATTTATAATTGTCTAATGGATGACCACTAATAAACATACCTGTAACTTCTTTTTCGTAATCGAGTTGAACAGTTAGTTGCCAAGGTGCGCATGGCGCAAGTTTTGGTGGCATGATATCTGGCATTTGCAAATCTCCAAAAAGAGAATTGGTTACATTAGTGGCTTGTGTTTGAAATACAGAACCGAATTTTATAATCTTTTCAAGGTTTGTGGTGTCTCCAGGAGCTTGATAAAAATATTGGCCACGATGTAAGTCTGTAAAAGAATCTAATGCTCCGCCATAAATTAAATTTTCGAGCGATTTTTTATTTACTGCTCTTAAATTGACGCGTTTTATAAAATCATAAATATTGGGAAAATGTCCTGCTTTTTTTCTTACTTCAATGATGTTTTCAATGGCATTTTCACCAACACCTTTTAATCCACTAAAACCAAATCTGATTTCTCCTTTTTTATTTACGGCAAAGCCATTGTTTGATTCATTTACATCAGGCCCTAAAACCACCAAACCCATACGCTTACATTCTTCCATAAAAAAAGTAATTTTCTCAATACTTCCAGCATGATTAAGCACTGCTGCCATATATTCGCTGGGGTAGTGGGCTTTTAAATAAGCGGTTTGATAAGCTACAAAAGCATAACAAGTGGAATGGGATTTATTAAACGCATATTGTGCGAATGCTTCCCAATCTGTCCATATTTTTTCCAACTTATCTTTAGGGTGACCTTTAGATGTAGCGCCTTCAATAAATTGAACTTTCATTTTATTCAGTGTAGCAATCTGTTTCTTACCCATCGCCTTTCTCAATACATCGGCATCTCCTTTACTGAAACTTGCAAGCTTTTGAGAAAGCAACATTACCTGTTCTTGATAAACGGTAATCCCGTATGTTTCTTCAAGATATTCTTTCATATCTTCTACATCATAAGCTACGGCTTCTTTTCCGTGCTTACGTGCAATAAAGCTTGGGATATAAGCCATCGGACCTGGGCGATACAATGCATTCATCGCAATTAAATCATCGAATTTATCTGGTTTTAAATCGCGTAAATGTTTTTGCATGCCAGCACTTTCAAATTGAAAAGTAGCGTTTGTATCGCCTTGCTGATAAAGCTTGTAGGTTTCTGCATCATCTAATGGAATATTATCTATGTCGATTTCTACACCATGATTTTGTTTTATTAATGCAAGTGCAGTTTTTAAAATACTTAGGGTTTTCAATCCCAAAAAGTCCATTTTAATAACGCCCGCTTCTTCAATCGTGTTTCCTTCAATTTGTGTAAGCCAAAGGTCTGATTCTTTGGACGTAGCTACAGGAATTAAATCGGTAAGGTCTTGCGGAGCGATGATGATTCCAGCTGCGTGAATACCTGTATTTCGAACAGATCCTTCAAGGATTTCGGCTTCTTTTAATATCCGACTTGGTAAATCATTGCCGTTATATATTTCTCGTAATTTTTTTACCGATTCAAAGTCTTCAGCACCCAATTGTTCTTTTTCCTCCAATGATTTTTCGCCAGGTTGGGCATCTCTGATGGTCATTGGAGCGGTAAGCAATCTTTTTAAATTAATGCCTGGTTTTTCAGGAACGAGTTTGCTTATTGCTCTGCTTTCTGCAAGTGGCAAGTCCATTACCCGCGCCACATCGGCAATGCTACTTTTAGCAGCCATCGTACCGTAAGTAATAATTTGAGCCACTTGGTTTTTGCCATATTTCTGAACCACATAATCAATTACTTTTTGTCGTCCTTCATCATCAAAATCAGTATCTATATCGGGCATTGATTTACGCTCCGGATTTAAAAAACGCTCAAATAGTAAATTGTATTTTATGGGATCGATGTTGGTAATCCCTATACAATAAGCCACAACACTACCGGCTGCCGAACCACGTCCAGGCCCAACAAAAACACCTATTTCTCTTCCCGCTCTAATGAAATCACTTACGATTAAAAAGTAACCAGCAAATCCCATTTTTTCAATTACACCCAATTCAAATTGAATACGTTCATCTACTTCCGGTGTTAATATTTGATATCGATTTTTTGCACCTGCCCACGTAATGCTTGTCAAGTATTCATCCTGAGTTTTGAAATTTGCAGGAACAACAAAGTTTGGAAGTAAGATGTCTTTCTTTAAATCGAGCAAATCAATTTTATCAACGATCTCATTTGTATTATCAATGGCTTCAGGCAAGTCGTGAAACACCTCAGACATTTCCGCTGTTGTTTTAAAATAAAACTGATCATTAGGGAATGCAAATCTTTTGTTTTTTGTCATCACGTCATCATCTGAGAACTCGCGTGATGCAGGTGTACTTTGCTTTTCGCCAGTGTTGATGCAAAGCAAAATATCATGTGCATTAAAATCGCTTTGATTTACATAGTGACTATCATTACTAGCAATAACTTTTACATTGTATTTTTTTGCGAATTTCAAAAGTACTTGATTTACTTTGTCTTGTTCAGCCATTCCATGCCGCTGAATTTCTACATAGTAATCATCTTGAAAAATATTTAACCACCATTTGAATTCATTTTCACCTTCTTCTTCACCGTGTTTTAAAATGGCTTGTGGTACCAAGGCGCCAAGACAGCATGTAGTAGCGATAAGGCCTTCGTGGTATTTATGAATAAGTTGTTTATCAATTCTAGGGTATTTAGAATACATGCCTTCGATGTATCCAAGCGACGTAAGTTTTACCAGATTCTTATAACCAATTTCATTTTTTGCCAATAAAATTTGATGGTGTCGAGGATCTTTTTCCTCTTTACTAAATGTTTTTCGCGTTCTATCCTGTGTGATATAAAACTCGCATCCCACAACGGGTTTGACCAATGGTTTGCCATTGGCATCTAAATTATTGTATGCTTCTTTTACAAATTCAAAAGCACCAAACATGTTTCCATGATCGCTAATCGCAACTGCTGGCATACCATCTTTTATCGCCTTTTTATACAGGTTTTTTATAGATGCCGCTCCGTCCAAAAGCGAATATTGAGTATGAACATGTAAATGACTAAACTTCATAATTATCAGATAAAAGCAAACAACAAATATCGTTTTGTTTGATAAAATAATTCATTAAGTTTTTCCACAATTTCAAATTAATGTATATGATTAAGCATAAAATGAAATTCAACGTAAATTAATCCAGATTTCTGGACGGCAAAATCCTAAGTAATACCAAAATTGCTGGTTAAATTCAAATCCTGAAAGTAATTTCAAGAAATATAGCTTTTTTAAAATAATTTTGAATTCTATATGAATGATTTGAAATCCATTTTATTTGTTTTTTTAGGGATTCTTTTTTTTGATAATCAAGTATTTTGTCAATCAAGAAATACGTCTAATAACAGTAGCGGCCTTAATTTTATTGAGGATATTCAGTTTGTACAAAAAGGGATTAATAAAAAATTAGAATTTGTCAATATAATAAAGCCAACGGTTCAAGATTCGTTGAAAAATGCGGGGAGAAACACCTCGAAATTTCAAGAAAAAAATATAGTTAATACCTCGACTGTTACAGATTTACAAAATAATTCATCAGAAAAAAACATTGAATTATGTACTAGTCGACATTTTAAATACGGACAAATATTGAATATTGATGTAGAGCAGTTAACGAATGATTCTTTATACCAATTTATAGACAAATGGATCGGGACACCTTATCATTTTGGCGGAACAACAAGCTCCGGAATTGATTGTAGCGGATTTAGT